>DAHUZE010000095.1 GCA_027306755.1 Acidimicrobiaceae bacterium
CGTCCTTGCCGAGTTACGTAGACACTCCCTGATCAACCTTCTCCAGGCCACTCCCGGGGCATCGAACCCGGGGAGAGCAGCCCTGCGCCATCGTGCCGGGTACTGGTGCCGTACCCTGGTTACGACGACAATGTAGGAGAAGAGGATGGCGAGACGGCTAATCGCAGGCCGCCGGGTGGGCGACCTGGAAAGCGAGGTCCTGGAGCAGCTTTGGCAGGCGGCCGACTGGCTGAGCGGCCGGGAGTTGTGGGAGCGACTGGGCGACGAGTCGCGTGCGTACACCACGGTGATGACGATTCTGTCCCGCCTCGTCGACAAGGGACTGGTGGAGCGGGTCGAGCGGGGCCGTGGCCACGTGTACCGAGCGGCGGGCGACCCTGACGAGCTGACCGCTCAGGCGATCAGCTCACTCCTGGCGGCGACCGCCGATCCCAGCGCAGCGTTGGCGCACTTCGTGGATGGCCTCGACGATCCCAAGCTGGTCGCAGAGCTAGCCGCGCTCCTCGAGCGAGTACGCCAGTCGTGACGACAGCAGCAGTCGGGCTGGGTCTTCTCGGTTTGCTGGTGCTTCTGCCTGTCTTGGTCGGCGAGCGGAGAGGGGTATCCCCGCGGGTGACGGCGACCGCCCATCTTGTTGGCCTGGTCGGGTGGGGGCTTCTTCCGGCCGTGTGGTTGGCCTGCCTGGGTAGCTCTATCGGGGCGTCGCTGGCCGGCATCCAGGTGGCGGGCGGTGGCTGCCTGTTCGGGCTTCGAGAGGGTCAGTGGCAGCTGGCGGGTTACCTTCCCGCCGCGATAGCGATGGGACTGCTGGTCTGGCATGCCGGCCGGTTGGTGGTCGCGGCCCGGCGAGCGGAGCTGCGCGGTGTGGCGATGGCGGGCTCGATTCGCCGTGAGGTGAGCGGCGGAGCCGGCGTGTGGGTGGTGCCCTCGACCCAGCCGGCTGCGTACGCGGGAGGCTTGTTGCGGCCCCGTGCTGTGGTGACGACGGGGTTGTTGGCCCCGCTCGACGAGGCGGAGCGGCGGGCGGTGTGCGAGCACGAAGGGGCGCATGTCCGCTTGGGCCACCCGCGGGTGCTGGTGCTCGGCGGGGCGGTGGCTGCCGCCTAAAGCAATGGGACCCGGTCGCATGGCGGCGAGCGAGGGCAGGATCACCCCGAGCTGCCGGCCCGCGCCGTAGCCGATCCACTTCCACGCCACGGGCCGCTCACGCTCCGCGTGGCCTCACGCCGCATCCAAGATCGAGTGGAAGGTGGCGCCGTTCTCGACCACCAGGATCCCTCGTCCGGTCGCACTATGGACCTCGGCGACCGCCATGGGCGGCGGCGCATCCCGGACGGCGAGGGCGCGGAGCAGGTCGGGTCGTCGGGGCTTGAACGGGCCATCGAGAAGCTTCCCTAAAAAGCCTTGTCGTCGCCGGTGATCTCCAACGAGCGTTCCCGCACAGGCACGACTGCGACGCCGTCGCCGTGGCGGGCCAACCAGCGGTTGACGGCGACGACGTGACCGTAGGTCTCCTCGTTGGGCCAGCGCCAGGTGGCGCACCAGGCCATGAGCGGCAGCCACGGATGCGACCGCGCCGGTGGGGGCGGAGGCGGCTGCGCGACCCGGCGGATCAGATAGGACTTGGCCAGCGGATCCCGCTGGAGGGGAGCGAGGGCTTTCGACGGCTCCAAAGTCCCGTCTGCGACGAGGACGTCGATGGCTTCCTTCAAGCGGGCAAAGCGCCCGGCCGAGATCGCCCGGGCCTTTTGGTAACCTTGGTCGTCCGGGGACAATACGCATTGTGCTCCAACCCGCTTGCGTACCTGCATCGTATTCAACTTGCAGTGGCGACGGCGTCGATCAGGAGAGCGACGCTGTTGCCGACTCTGCCTCTTTTACCTGTGATACCAAACTGCCGGCGGTCGAGTTGTGCAGCGGCCGAGATTCGCGCGATCCCGCCCTCAGTCTGGGTGGTGCTGGCGGCGAACTCGACCTCACGTGTCAGCCCGTGAATGGTGAGATCCCCAGTGATGACCCAGCTGTTACCGCCACCCCGGACGAAGCTCGATCTGAAGATGATGTTGGGGTAGGACTCCGCATCGAGTAACGCTGCGGAGATCACATCCGCATCGCGCGAGGCGTTCCCCGACTCGAAGGTGCTGGCATCGACGGTTGCCGTAACAGAGCACGCCCCAGGATCCGCGCCGACCACAACCTCGCCGGCTATCAGGCGGAACCGGCCAGTGACAGACAAGAGCCCGAACATGGCTCTCGTTCGGGTGCTAACACAGGTCTGGTGCGGGTCAAGGACCCATCGGCCTGCAGTCGGCAGCGGTAGAGTTTTCGTTGATCCGCTCATGTCGGTTCCTTCCGGTGATGGTTGCATCTTGTAGTCGATACTCACCAGGCCATTGTCGCCATGGCAGCACCTTCGCGGTAGTGAGATCGTGCACGACTCATCTAAGACATTTGTCATGTGTCGATGTCGGGAGTGTCAGATTGTTCCCGTCGTAGGGCATGCGGGAGCGACCGGAGACCTCACCGGTAACCCCTTCACTACAGCCATCCTCGTTCGTCCGCTATCCGGAGCGCATCTAGCCGGTTGCGGGCCGAGGTCTTGGCGATCGCGGTTGATAAATAGTTTCTGACAGTTCCTTGCGAGAGGTAAAGCCTGGCGGCGATCTCTGCAACGGTGGCGCCGGAACGCACGACCGCAAGCACATCGCGTTCACGGGCGGTGAGGGGGGAATCGCCTGCTGCGAGCGTGGCGGCCGCCAGATCCGGGTCAACGACCCGCTCTCCCATCATCACCCTTCGAATGGCGGAGGCCAGCACCTCGGACGGGGCGTCCTTCACGACGAAGCCCGCAACGCCGGACTCCATGGCTCGGCGTAGGTAGCCGGCTCTACCGAAGGTCGTGAGGATGACAACCCGGCAGGTCGGCACCTGAGCTTTGAGCACCGCCGCAGCGGCCAGCCCGTCCAGTCCGGGCATCTCGATGTCGAGCAAGGCGATGTCGGGGTGGTGGGATCGGGCGGCGTCGACTACCTCGTCGCCGCGTCCCACTGAGGCGACGACGTCGAAGTCGGCCTCCAGGTCCAAGAGGGCACACAGGGCGCTGCGTACTAACTCTTGGTCGTCGGCGAGCAGGAGACGGATGGTCATGTGAGCCCGTCAGACATGGGGCCGAGTTCCACGCGGAGCCGCCAGCCCTTGGGGGCGAGGGGCCCAGCTTCGACGATGGCGCCGGCTGCGGCGGCGCGCTCGCGGAGCCCGGCAAGCCCGTTGCCGGATGACGGACGGCCGCCGACGCCGTCGTCGCGGATCTCCACCGCCGAGTCCGTGAGCGTGACGGCGCAGGTGGTGGCCCGAGCGTGGCGGGCGACGTTGGTGAGACCCTCACGGACAGCCCACCCGAAGAGCTCTTGGTGGGCGGCCGCGACAACGTCGACAGCGGTAGGAAAGTCGGCCGCCACGCCCGACGCCCGCAGGAGCTCGCGGCCTCGGGCGAGCTCGCCGACGAGGGTCACCTGCCGGTAGCTCGACACGGCGGCACGCACCTCGGTGAGCGCACGGCGGGAAAGGTCTTCGACCTCGGCGATCTCGCGCGACGCTCTCTCAGGGTCGGTCTGACTGAGTCGACGCGCGAGACCTGCTTTCACCGTGATCGTGGTAAGGGAGTGGCCGAGCAGGTCGTGGAGATCGCGGGCGATCCGCGACCGCTCACTCTCTCTCGAGAGCCGCGCCACCTCGGCTCTCGCCTCGGCCAGGGCCTGGTTGCTTCGCTGGAGCGCGACCACGCCGTAGGTCAAGATGGCGACGATCGGGATGGCCAGGGGGGCCACGTTGTCGAACGCCGCGGAGAGGCTGTCGTGCCACGACGGGATGGCGACGGGGATGAAGAGCGCGCAGAGGGCGAGGAGCACCACGCCCGGAGCCGCCTTAACCCCGAGTCGAATCACCATGATGACCGTGAGGTAAAGGCACATGACGAACCCAGGGGCCCGTGCGAAGGGTAGTTCAGCCACGAACGAAGCGAACATGAGCGAATACAGTGCCCAGAACCGCCACGACAGCCAGAATGGCGAGGTGGTCGGACCCCCGGACAAGATGATCGCGAGGTAGGAAGCGGCGAAGACACCGAGGATCACATAGCCGGCGGCTGCCCCTGATGAGTGCTGCGCCACCGCGACACCCACGAACACGAGGTACACGAGGAGCACGACGGGCAGAACGAGCGCACGCCATCCCGGGGTCCATCCTCGCTGGATGGTTGCCCTGGTGGCTTCGTCCGAACCGGTCGGTGCGATGCCCGAGTCCACGTTCCCGAGCGTACGCCGCTTATTGTTCAGGCCCGAGCGGAGTCGCGCCGGTTGGCGAGCGACGCGAGGAAGGCGAGCGCCACGGTCCACGCCGCGACGACGATCCATCCTTGCAGCGGCCAGTCGCCGCTCGCTAGCGCAGCCTTCCCGGCGTGGGCGAGCCAGAAGGAGGGAAGGAGCTTCGTCAAGGCGAGCATTACGCCGCTGCCGAAGAACGAGCCGAGGGCCCCGCCCAAGAGTGCGAAGAGCACGACGACTCCGCCAACGGCGGGCGCCAGGGCGTCACACGAGACGACGTGGCCGAGGACGAGGCCCATCAGGATGAACGGCGCCAGTCCGACGAGGAGAAGGCCGGTGATCTCGAACCACTGGCGTAGGTCGAGATGGACCCCGAGCGTGACCCCGGCGAGGAACAGCAGGACGAGGGCGGGCAGGGCAACGAGATACGCGGCGAGGACCTTGGCACCCATCTCGGCTCGAGCGCGCAGCGGGGTGATGCGCAGGTGGCGAGTCCAGCCGTAGGCACGGTCGATGGCGATGTGCCCGCCCGTGGACACGGTGGCGAACATCGCGCCGTAGGCGGCCATGCCGACCATAAAATACAGCGGGAAGGAGATACCAGAAGTGGTGGTATGGCGGTTCGCCCCGGCGATCGAGTAGTAGAGGACGAGCGGGAGCGCCAAGGTGACCGCGAGAGAGCGGGGATTTCGGAACGTGCGGACAATCTCGTATCGCACGTGGGTGGTGACCATCACTGACTTACCTCCTTGGCCCGACGACCATTCTTGGTGGTCAACTCGAGGAACGCCTCCTCGAGCGATCCGCCTCCGGCCTCGACGTTGCGCACCTCCGGGAACTTCATGAACAGCGCGGCGAGCGCGCGGTCAGCGTCGGAGCACGATAAGACGACCGCGTCACCGTGTCGCTCGGCCGCCACGACCCCCGTCAAGGAGCGGAGGGACTCGACCTCGACGTGGGAAAGCGTTGCCCGTATCGAGCGCACCCCGGCCCTGCTCTTGATCTCGGTGGCCGAGCCATCGGCGACGATCCGGCCGTGGGCGATGAGCACAATCCGATCGGCGACGGCGTCCGCTTCCTCCAAGTAGTGGGTGGCGAAGATGATCGTCTTGCCCTGTGCGGCGACGCCTCGCATCACCTGCCAACACTCGCGGCGACCCTCAACATCGATGCCGGCAGTCGGCTCGTCCAGCACAAGCAGATCCGCATTGCCGACCAGTGCGGCAGCGAGCCGCACGCGCTGGGCCTGACCGCCCGAGAGCTTCTTGGTCCACCGCTCGGCGAGATGGTCCGCTCCAGTCATGCGGAGAACCTCGTCTACGCCAAGAGAGCGCGGATAGTACGACGCCACCAAGGTGACGTACTCGCGCACCTTCAAAAGGTCCGGTGGGAAACCGGCCTGGAGCATCCCGCTCACCCAGCCGGACCTCACCGCCGCGGCTGGGGATGCGCCGAACACCGACACGCTCCCGCGATCCGGGCGACAGAGCCCCAAGACCATGTCCATCATGGTCGATTTTCCGGAGCCGTTCGGCCCGAGCAAGGCCACGGTCTCCCCGGGGGCGATCGTTAGATCGACGCCACTGACCGCCCGAACGGGCCCGTAGGACTTCGTAAGACCCACCGCGCTGACCCCGGCAACGTCCACCTCGAGAAGGTTCATAGAGCAATCGTGACCCATCGCAGCACCCACGCGGTAGTGAGATCGCTCACGACTAAACCATGACATTTGCCATCGTCGGCCGCCCGCACCCCGCCTTGCCCAGTACGACGGCGACGGGACAAGGTCGTACCGTCGATGACACAGCTGTCGCCGAAGACTCTTTGGACGGCCACGACGTCCTTGACGGCTGACATGTGAGAGCCGCTCGACCCATAGGTCTCTCGGAGGGTCTGTAACTACACCGTTCTAACTACCGGACAGCCCGGTGGTTCGTCGTCAGGTGTCCGAGCTGCCGAGGACCGTTGCCGCGATCCGCGCGAACGCAGCGACCTTCGGGGCGGCGTTGGCCGCGACCCATGCGAGCGCCGTTTGTGATGGCGGGAGGTCTGAGATCGGGACGCCGGTCACGCCCGGGTGAATGTGGTGGTTTAGGAACGAGGGCACGGTGGGGTGGACCTGCTTGCCGGCGGCGATGCTGAGCAGCATGTCTTCGATGCTGCGGTTTACGCGTCGCCGGTAGCGGCGACCGGACGGCGTGACCGGCGGGATCAGAGCGTCCATCATCTCGCGCGGGAACGCCGGCGCGTCGGAGACGACACGGTCTGCGAAGTCCTCCAGCGTCACGGACGGTCGCTGGGCGAGCGGATCAGTTGTGTTGAGCAGCAGCAGGCGCTGCTCCTCGGTGAGCACCGGGCCGATGGCGATATCGGGGTCCGAGATTGGCAGCCGAGTGGCGAGTATGTCGACCTCGCCGGCCCGGAGCACGTCGAGGTAGTTGCGGTCCAGGCCCAAACTGGCCAGCGTCACGATGGCGCCAGGATGGGCTGCCTCGAATGCCTCGACGATGGCGAGCAGATGTGAGCCGCCCAGCGACTCGGTGTACATGCCGATCCGCAGTGTCCCGGCGACGGCCGCCGTGGCGTGACGAGTCGCCTGGACGGCTTCATGAAGCCGCCGGAAAGGCTCAGCGGCAGCGTCGCGAAGCTGTTCTCCGGCTGGAGTCAGTCGCACGGACCGACTGGTCCGCTCGAAGAGACGGCCGCCCACCCTGCCCTCCAGAGTTCGGATCGTCTGGCTCACGCGTGAAGGCGTGAGATGCAGCCGATCCGCAGTCCGACCGAAGTGCAACTCCTCGGCAAGCACCAAGAAGGTACGGATTTCCCGCAGCTCGACGCCAGAATCGATCATGAAGTAAGGCTACACAGTCCGTTGAGGGATCGGCACTTGTTCCCTCGTCTCGCGGGGATCACACTCTCGGTATGTCAACTCTGTACGAGCACGCCGGGCGCGAGCAGGGTCTGCACCGGCTGGAAGACCTGTTCTACTCCAAGGTGCTCGCGGACTCGTTGTTGTCCCCGCTGTTCGGGAGAGGTCGGCCGCAGCACGTCGAGCACCTCACTTGGTTCACCGCCGAGTCCTTCGGTGGTCCGGAACGCTTCAGCAGCAAGCTGGGCTTCCGGCATCTGATCGACGTTCACCGGGGACTGCACATCACCGAGGAGCAGCGCTCTCGGTTCGTGGAGCTGTATCTTGTGGCACTCGACGAGGCAGGGATGCCGGACGACGAGCCGTTCCGCAAAGCCGTGCGAGACCACGTCGAGTTCGGCTCGGCCGTGGCGATGCAGAACTCAAATGCCACCACCGAAGACGAACTCCACCCCCTTCGGGAAGTCCCGCGATGGACGTGGGCGGGCAACCGCGACACAGCCAGCCAGACGTAGAGCCCGCGACGATGCCCACGATCGACCCTGGCGCGACCTACGCCACGTTCATCAACACGTTCCGGTGCCGGCCCGGCGATCAGGACCGCGTTGTCGAGCTGAACATTGACATCATTGAGAACGTCGCCGTCCACCAGCCAGGGTTCATCTCCGCCACGGTGCATCGCAGCATCGACGGCACCCGGGTCATCAACTACCTGCAGTGGGAAACCGCCCAGCACCTCGCTGCCATGCAACAATCGCCCGCTTTCGGACAGATCGCTCAGCAGCTTCGCGGACTCATCGAGTTCGACCCCCACCAATGCGAAGTCGTCCATACCGCCAGCCAAGTTGAGTCCCAGGGAGTGGTGTACGAGCGGGTGAGCTGAAGGGAGGGGTCCCCCAGCGACGACAGCCACCGCGTCAACTTCAAGAAGCAGCTCCACAACGACTACTCGAGGAGGATCACGCCAGTACACCATGCTTGCCGGCACTACCGGACGCTGAACCCAGGAGGACCTGGACATGCACTTCGGCTCCTCACCAGGCTCCGCAAACGTGACGGCTTGAGCGAGAAGGACCTCGAGCCTCCGCCGCAAGTGGTTCGCCCGGCCCCGAGCGTGCCTACGCTCCTTCCTCGTACCGAAACCCTACGGCTGGGGCCCGCACTACGACGCCGAGGGCCATATCGCCCTGCACGCCGTCGACTCCGAGGGGTACGCCCGGTTACGCAACGATCCGGCGCTCACCCACCTGCGGGCAGGGCTATGCGGTCGAGCCGCTCACACAGCTGAGACATTGCTCCCGCGGCCTCGCCGGTTCCTGTCCCCGTTACCGCACCAGTCGGCGCCCGTTCGGCATCGTGTCGACGAAGGCTTGAGCGTGCCCGCATGGGATCGGCGTACGGGACAGGTCGGTATCGAATGGGAAGCGAGCACGGCTCGTTGGCGCCGCTCCCACGACCGTTCCCGAATGGCCCTGTCATGCACCGGACCTGGAACGGGCTTCGGCTGGGGTGTGGTGTCAGGCCGGCCGATTGTTGGGAGACGGCACTCTTTCGGCGGCGTTGACGATGGTGGTGTTGGGAGCGTCAATTGCCAGAGGACCGCCGGGGAGGGGCACGAACCAGACGTGGAGTATGGGTGGTGTGCGCCGGTTGGACGAGCCGGCCGGGCAGGTCGGGTGCGAAGCCGTCAACTGGCCGACGACGAACAGGCTGCCGGTCTCGATGCACAGGTTGGTGTGGACGTGCCATTGGGTGAGGCAGCCGCCCGGAGTCGGGGCCGGGCCGCCGGGGTAACTGAGGTACATGGCGGCAGCGAGAACTGCTCCGTGTGGGGGGTTGGCGTACACGAGGGACTGGGGCGCTGCGGTGTCGAGCACGGGAGTACCACTGGCAGTGGCGCGGTAAGGTAATAGGAGGGGTTGATGTAGTGCACCACCTTGGCGCCCGGGCGGGTCAGGGGGAGGTAGCCGGCGGCTTCTGCGGTGGCCAGGTCCTGGTACTTCCGGTCTGCTTGCCAGCTCTCGTCGACGAGGCGGACAGCCGCATTGTCCTGGGCCGTGGTGGGCTCGCTGTCACACGCGCTGGACTTGGCCATCTGCATTCCGGGAGCCATTTGCATGTCGGGTTCCGGCATGGTGATCGGCCCTGCCGGCGAGTTGGTGCTCAGCGTGACCGTTCTGGCATCCCTCGCCGTCGCCGCTGCCGGAGCGGGGCTCACCGACATGACCATTTCCGGGCCTCCAGCGACAAGGGCGAAGCTGAGCACGGTGGCGACGATGATCCCGAGGCTTGCCGTGGCCGAGATCGCATGCCGGCGTTCGATTCGGCGGTCTTGGCGGGGGACGAGCATCCAGGCGCAGCCGGCAACTACCAGGAACTCGAGGACGATGCAGGCGAGGTCGCCGAACCCGGCAGGCTCGACCGACGAGGCTGCGGGCCCGACGATGTCGCCGACAGTGCGGGTGACGACATAGACAGCGACGACGCCCGTGTCGAGCACGACACCTGCCCAGCACACGACCCGAGAGGGTCGACAGACAGCTGCAACAGCGAAGGCGAACTGGCTCCAGGCCGTGGCAAGCATGGACACGCCGAAGAGCCAGTACTCAGCGAAGTGCTCCCCCGAGACGGCGAAGTGGATCACGGCGGTGGCGGCGCTCAAGGTAGCGAGCGACAGCATGATCACACGGCGCTCGCTCGGGCCGGGATTCGCGGCTCGAGACGGCCCCCGACGTCCATCCTGGTCGCTAGGCATGCTGCCATCCGAGACCGAACAAGGTGCTCAAGGGGACGAGCGTCACGTGCTGTGAATGCTGGACGCTGATGACGTCAAGCTCGCGGGTAGGTATCACTTTGCCGGCTCTACGCGACCAGACAGGTCGGGGGTTTCAGGTCGGAGGACAACGGCCAGTCGGGTCATGGTCGCGCTGGTTGGCGAACATGGCTATGCGGATGTGACGAGGACGGCGACCATGACCAGCCACGCTGTGACGCCGAGGTAGAACATGCGCTCTGCGAGCCCGAACTTCGTCGCGCCTGCCCGGCGGCCGAGGGCCATGACCACCAGGCAGACCAGCATCGCTGCCGCCAGCACGGCGCTGGTCGCTCCGAACTCCCCGCGGATGTGATCGTGGCCGACCATGCGAGGAAGGTTGACTGCCGCGAGGGCCACGGCGACGAAGGCGCACATGGCCAGTTGACCGTGATGACGTCCGGTGTCGCTGCGTTCGGCGCCGGGGGCGTCCATGGGGAACCAGCTGATCGCGGCTCGTGACGCGGCGAACACGCAACAGAGGAGGACTACCAGGCTGCTCAGTCGAGGCAGGGCGGCGATACCGATGGCTGCGCCGGCGCCAGCGAGTCCGTAGGCGAGCGTCTGCACCCGGTAGCCGGCCTTGAACCTGGTGATGCCGTACTGGCTGACGGGGTTGCGCAGCGGCGAGAGCCCGGTCGGCAGCAGGTGCAACACCACCAGGGCGGCAACTCCGATCGAGACGCCCGAGGCGATCAGCGCGACGCCGGCGTCTCTCATCCCTCGCCCTGGCCCGGCTCAGCGACGGCTCGCATAGGTGGCCTCTGCGGCCCGCACGTCTTGGACCAGGTTGCCCAGGGCCAGGTTGACGTCGTCGAGGTGGTAGCCCCAGGCCGGGCCGAGGGACTCGGTGACCACCGGCCGGCCGGCGGAGGCGAGGGTGTCGACCTGCAGCCAGGTGGCCCCGCCCTCGCTGCGGCAGGTGGCTGAGTACAGGTCGGGGTAGGTGACCCAGTGCGTGGTGACCGGTGGGGGCGGGGGGGTCGACTGGGCTCGGAGGAAGTAGGGGTCCAGGACGGCGCTGCCACCGCCGATGGCGGCCGGGTTCACGCAGGCGACCCGCACGCCCTCGGTTGCTGTCTGCCCCGATTGGAGGCTGACACCTTGGCCGGGCCGGCCGAACTCCGAGTCGGCCGGAGGCTGCGAGGAAAAGCTGGAGTAGGCGATGACACATCCGGTCTGGGCTTTTGCCGTGCAGAGCGAAAGGTGGCGGAAGGTCGCCCCCACCGTCTTGCCTGCCGGTACGGTGACGTTGCCGCCGGCCAGGATGGCCATGACCGTCCGTCCCCGCAGGGCGGGGTCGTTGTCGACCTGGGAGGAGAGCAGCCTGATGAGCATGGCCGCTCCCTGGGAGTGGCCGATGAAGACGATGGGCCGGCCGTGGTTGTCATGCGCCAGGTAGTCCTCCCACGCCGACAGCACGCTGTCGTAGGCGACCGTATCGGCTCGGGGGTCGGACCCGAGACCCTTGGCCAGGGACGCCTCGGTGCGCTGGCGGTACATCGGCGCCCACACCCGACAGACCTGGGAGAACCTGGACGCCTGGGCTTCGGCGGCCGCGCGTTCGCCTGGCTGTATCTCCAGGCTGGCGTTGTGGGACGGCTGCATGCTGACGGTGGGATAGACATAAAAGCAGTCGAAGGCTGACGAGCGGTCGACCGGGGGGCTCTCGACGCTCCGGGGACCAGATGCAGGAACCGCCGTGGCGCTGAGGTTGGCGGTGCAGGGGTCGTCGGCTTGACCTGGTCGACACAGCCACACCGTCCGCGCCTGCCTGGATCGGACCACCGTGTTCGGGGCCACCGATGCCGACGACTGGCTCGTCGAGGATGCCGTCGACCCGCAGGCGCCCAGGACCGTGGCAACGACGGCGAGCGCGAGTGCCGAGGCGAAGGACGGCTTCCGTCCCCCTCGCCTGCAGGATAAGCAACCTAGTTGCATAGCTTGTAGTATCGTGACCTGTGGCCCCGGAGTCAAGTTCCCCGTACCGCTTCGGCGACCTGCTCGCCCTAGCTCGTCAGAGCTGGGTGAGCCAGATGGCGAGCGGCCTGGCCGAACTGGGCTACCTCGACTACCGCCGCAGTGACGCAGCCGTCATGCGGCTCCTGCAACGGGGGCCCCTGTCGATCGGCCGCCTCGGCGAGGCCCTCGCCGTCACCCGCCAGGCTGCCCGCAAGGTGGCAGACGGGCTGGAGCGCCGCGACCTCGCGGTGACCGCACGCGACGAGCAGGACTCCCGGCAGGTCAACATCGTGCTCACCCCCGAAGGTGAGGCCTACGCCCGGGCTGTCGTCGCAGTGATCGACCGTCTCAACGAAGAGCTTCGCCAGCGCGTGGACCCAGACCAGCTCATGGCCGCCGATGCCGTGCTGCGTGCGGTCCTCGACGACAATCGGTCGCGCCAACGCGCCGACCGGCTGGTGCCACGCTCCCTTCACTCGACGGAGGCAATGCCCACCGAGCCCGGAGCACCGCCATGAAAGAGGCCGGTCGACAGTCCCAAATGACGAACCCTCGATGGCCATCATCCAGAACCCATACTTCCTGGGCGCGGCCGTTTCCCGTAACACCCGCCCGGTGACGTTTCCCGATCACCTCCCCTATACGGGGCACCGGTGGTGGATACGGGCGACTCCGAAGATCGGCACCGCGGTGTCGATCTGACCACGCCGTGGTCGTGCGCAGCCCTCAACCAACTGCGGCCGGCGGCGGCAACAGCGACCGGCAGCCCGGTCGCCGGTCAGCAGCACATTCAGCGCCCTCGAGGTGCCGAAGACTCCGAGCGGCATTGATCAGGGCAGCTGCATGGCGCTGCATAGGGCATGCCCTGTGCAGCGCTCGCACGCCGCCCACCTCGATGCGCGAAACGCCCGCATGTCGCCCCGCTCATGCCCTGGCGCGCCGCCTTTTTGCCCTATGCAGGAGTTGAGTAGGACCCCACAAACTCGCCCCATAAACGACAAGCCGCCGACCCAAACCTGCTGGTCAGCGGCCTGTGCATATGCAAAGAGGCGCGAAAAGCGCCGATACTTGGTGGCGGGGGTAGGATTTGAACCTACGACCTTCGGGTTATGAGCCCGACGAGCTACCAGACTGCTCCACCCCGCGGCGGTATGGTCAGGATACCAGGCCCCTCGAATGGAGCGCCAGTGCGCGCGGCGGCCCGGCTGGGCGCCGTTCGCCCGGCCGGCACTCAGGCGGGCCCTTCCACGTTGATCGTGGGCACCCCACGCCCGGCCCGCACCACCACCAGCTCGCTGTCAGTGTCCCCGGGATTCGATTCGCGATGGATGGCACCCGGCGGGACGTGGAGGAAGGTCCCGACACCGGCGTCGATCACCGCACGGCCACCCTGGCCGGACTCCATCCGCAAGGAACCGACCGCCACGTAGATCGACGTCTCGTACCCGCCGTGGTGGTGCCACCCGGAGGCCGCCCCAGGTGCCGTCCGAACCAGGCCGGCCCACATCCCGTCCACCGCGAATGCCTCTTCCCGCACGATCCCCGAAGTCGGGTCCGCCCCTACCCGGGCCTCGGGCGGGACCCCCCGGACCGGATGGTCTGCTGACATAGGCGCAGCTTACGAGCACGGTGGATAGGCGACCAGCCCGATCGAGATTCGAAAGGCGTCGTGCTACCATTTCCTGCCCGAACGACCGCGGAGAACGAGCAGCGTCGACGGGACCGACCCGGGAGTGCAGCAATGCGTCGTACGAAGGTGCTTGTCGCGGCCGTCCTGTCATCGGTCGCACCCTTGGGCCTCATGTCCAGCGCGGGAGCGGCCCCAGGCGGGGTCATCGCCCGGCACTCTGCTGGCCGTCCGGCGCTGGCCGCCGATCGAGCGGTATCCACCGCTCCATACCCCTCGCTGGCCACGTGCCGCGGCAGAGTCAAGCACCAGACGTACCAGAGCGGCGTGCTGACCGTTGCCACCGACAACCCGGCGTACGCCCCGTGGTTCGAGCACAACACCCCTTCCAATGGCAAGGGGTTCGAATCGGCCGTGGCCTACGCGGTCGCTTCGCTGCTCGGCTTCAAGAAGAGCCAGGTCAAGTGGGTGACCGAAACATTCAACAACAGCTACGCCCCCGGTCCCAAGGCGTTCGACTTCGACATCAACGAGGTCTCGATCACCCCGGCCCGGGCGAAGGCGGTCACCTTCTCCGTCCCCTACTACAAACCTTCTCCGTCCCCTACTACAAGACGACGCAGTCCATCGTGGCGCTCAAGTCGAACCCGATCGTCAAGCACCACACACCGGCCGCACTGAAGACCTACCTCTACGGTGACCAGATCGGCACCACGGGCCTCGCCTACATCAACAGCGCCATCCATCCGACGCGGTCTCCGCGGGTCTTCAACACCCTGGACGAGTCCGTTGCCGCCCTCCAGACCAAGCAGGTGGACGCCCTCGTGGTGGACACGCCGGACGGTCAGTACATGGCGACCACACAGGTCAAGCACGGCGTGCAGGTCGGGCAGTTCCCCACCGCCAACGCAGGCACAAAGTACGGGCTGCTGTTCAAGAAGGGCAACCCCCTGGTGTCGTGCGTGGACTCCGCCGTGACGGTCATGTCGAAGAACGGTGGTCTGGCCAAGCTGCAGAAGAAGTACCTTGCCGTCTACGACGACATCGCCAAGCTGAAGCCGTAGCCGCTGGTGGGCAGGACCTCCCGCCGGAGTTCCGAGACCGTGGCCCAGCCCGGGGTAGCCCAGCCCGGGGTAGCCCAGCCCGGCGTGGCCCAGCCCGGCGTGACCCAGCCCGGCGCGAGCCAGCCGGGTCCGCTCGCGGTAGCCGGAGCCGATCCCGGGTCGCCCGACGGCGAGCTGCCCATCTCGCTCTTCTCCAGCCACAGGCCCCGACTACGGGGCCGGGCCGGCACCGTCGCCAGCACCCTCTCCACCGTGGCGATGATCGGACTGATCGTGGCCCTGGTCGCCTCCAATGCCGCCGGGCCGTTCCGCAACGGCTTCCTCAACCTGCACCAGATGTGGATCGCCTTCGTCGGGGACCCGTCCCGGGGGATCCTGTCGGTGGGGAAGGGTTTCGTGCTCAACATCTGGCTCTCGCTCGTGTGCGAAGCCATCGTGCTGGTGCTAGCGCTCGGCATCGCCAGCCTGCGGCTCACCCGGGAGCCGGTGCTGCTCCCGTTCCGCGCCCTCGCCATCGCCTACACGGACTTCGCCCGGGGCGTCCCGGTGATCCTGGTCATGCTGTGGGTGGGCTTCGGCGTGCCGTCCCTCAACCTCCGGGGCGTGTCGTCCCAGTCTCCCGTCGTGTACGCCGGCTTCGTCCTCGTGTTCTCATACAGCGCCTACGTGGCCGAGGTCTACCGCGCCGGCCTGCTCTCGGTGCCCCGGGCCCAGATCCAGGCAGCCCGTAGCCTTGGGCTGAGCTCTCGCACCACCCTCTACCGGGTCGTGCTCCCTCAGGCGGTCCGTAACGTGCTGCCGGCCCTGCTCAACGACTTCACGTCGCTACAGAAGGACACGGCCATCGTCTCCACCCTGGGCGTGGCCGAAGCCGTGCACTCCGCCCAGATAGCCGGCGGTGTGGAGTTCAACTACTCGGGCTTCACCATTGCCTCGATCCTGTTCCTCCTCATCACCATCCCGCTGACCCGTTACACCGATCGGATCATGAACAGGGACCGGAACCGCCGGCTGGCGGGCACGACGGCATGACGGTGGACCGGAACCTGGGCGACGACACCGGGCGGCGTCTCCCCGAGAGCGGGGGGACCGACGCGCTCGCCGCAGTGGACCCGGACGCCGCGGACGCTTCGACCGACCGGCTCACCGCAGGGGAAGGGGACGGGGACGGGCTTGCCGCCGGGGACCGCTCCCCTGTGCTTCGGGCCGCCGGCGTGCACAAGTCGTTTGGCGCGCTCGAGGTCCTGAAGGGCGTGGACCTGACGATGCGCCCGCACGATGTGGTCTGCCTGATCGGCTCCTCCGGATCGGGCAAGTCCACGCTACTACGTTGTTGCAACCTGCTCGAAAGAATCGAGGGCGGCACCATCGAGCTGTTCGGCCACGACCTGGCCGACGAACGCGTGGACGAAGACCTGGTCCGGAGGCACACGGGCATGGTCTTCCAGTCCTTCAACCTCTTTCCGCACCTGCGCGTCTTGGACAACGTGACCCTGGCCCCGCGCCGGGTGCTCGGGTTGCAGCGCAAGGATGCGGAGGACCGGGCCCGCGGCCTCCTCCAGCGGATCGGGCTCGGGGACAAGGCGCAGGAGTACCCCGATCGCCTCTCACGCGGTCAGCAGCAGCGAGTTGCCATCGTGCGGTCGCTGGCCATGCAGCCGCGGCTCCTGCTCTTGGACGAGGTGACCTCTGCCCTGGATCCTGAGCTGGTGGCCGAGGTGTTGGACCTGGTGGGCGAGCTGGCACGCCAGGGCATGACCATGCTGATCGCCACCCATGAGATGGGCTTCGCACGCGAGGTGGCGGACACCGTGTGCTTCCTGGAGGGTGGGGTCATCGTCGAGTCGGGTCCGCCCGAGCGCATCTTCGGGGACCCGACCGAACCGGCCACCCGGCGCTTCCTCCAGCGCATCTTCGACGCTGGGCGCCTCTGACCCGTACCCGGGCCCGATACCCAGGACTCGGGCTCGGACCCGGTAACCAGTACTCGGACCAGGCCCAGACTCGCTCCCGCCCGGCGCCCGGTCACTGCTCGGCCCCACAGCGCCACCCCCTGAGCGCTCCCGTCCGGGGCGACCGGGAGGAACCGCTGCCGCTAGGTCTGATTGGGTGTGGGATCGCCCGCAGCCAGGGTCTGGGTGAACGCGTTCGTGGCGCTGCCCGAACCCCCCTTCGTGGTGGACGGGCGCGAGCCGGTGCTCGTGGTCGACCCCGTGGTCGACCCCGTGGTCCCACCCGTACTTGTCGCGCCGCCCGTGGACCGGGAGGCCCCCGACCCGGTGGACGCGGACGATCCCGTGGACCCCGGCCCCGTTGACCCGGACGACCCGGACGATGTCGCACCCGGCGCCACGCTCTGGAGCAGCTGCTGAGCATGGCCGGTCGCCGACTGGGCGGCCGCCACCTCGCTCTGGTAACCGCCGAGGTTGCCGGCCTTCAAGTCGGCTTGCGCCTTGGCATAGTCGTTAGCCGCTTCCGCCAGGAGCTTCTGCGCCTGGCTGACGGGACCCGAAGATGTGGACGAGGTCGGCGGCGGGGTCGTCGGCGCTGTCGCTGTGGGTGTTGTCGTGAGCACGCCGGCGGATGTGGTCTTGAGGGTCGTTCCCAGTAGCGCGTTGAGCGACGCGCCCAGTGTGGGCTTCATGCGCACGTGCTGGCCCAGCACCGTGATCACGTACTTGAGCTGGGGCTGGGGCACCGTCTTGGACTCAGCGTAGAGGGGGCGCACGTAGATCACGGACTTGCCGATCGGCAGCGGGAGGACGTTGCCCAGCAGCACCTTCGAGCCCTGCTGGTTGAGCAGGGTGATCTCCTTTGACACTGTCGGTGTCTGGTCGATCTCGGTGTCCGCCTGGATGGGCCCGATCTTGCTCGCTCCTGATGGCGTCTCGTACACCTGGAGCTGGCCGAAGTGTGTGGGATCCGAGTTCCCGATCAGCAGTGCGCGCAGGTTCTGGCTGTTGGTCCCGCCACCGCCGGCCGGAACGTAGGCGTCGGTGACGGTGAAGGACTGTGTCGACTGACCCGGCAGGGCCATGACCTGGTACACGGGTGTCATCGGCGTGTAGGTGCCGCTGACAACCTGTCCTTGGGCGTTGAGCACGTAGTGCTGCTGCAGGTTCTGTGTCACCACGCCCGGGGTGGGAGCCACTACCCACGCGTTCCCCGCCGTGTAGAACTGTGTCGGTGAGGTGATGTGGTAGCGGCCGTACATGGCCGCCTGCACGGCAAAGAGGTCCGAGCCGTAGCGCAGGTGCGCACGGAGTGTCGGCGACATGTCCGACGCCGGGGTGAACATCTTGGGGAAGGCCGCCTCGTACGCCCGCAAGATCGGATCGGTTGCCGTGTCCATGGCGTAGTAGGTCATCTTGCCCGAGTAGGCGTTGACCACCACCACCACAGAGTTGCGGATGTAGTTGAAGCTGGCGGGGAGGTGGTTGGCTGCTGTGGTCGGCAGGTCCTGGTTCAGGCTGGACGCGTTCTGTGAGTAGGGGTAGTTGGCCGTCGTCGTGTAGGCGTTCAGGATCCAGTCGATCTGGCCGTTCACCAGCGCGGGGTACGGCTGCGAGTCGAAGCTCAAGAAGGGGGCGGCCTTCTCGGCCATTGTCCGCACGTCCCTAACGAACATCATCTTCGACTTGGACGTGATCAGGTTGGAGTCCAGCACGTTCAGGTCACCCAGTCGCAGGGCGAACGCGGCCCGGGTGAGGAAGGAGTTGAGGGTGACGCCCCCGGTTCCCCGGTAGTGGCCCCCGACGTCGGCTCCTGTGGAGCGAGAGCCGTCGAGCTCGGGCTGGCGGGTGTTGGCGATGGCGTATCCCGGATTTGTCACGCCGAAGTACACGGCCGGTTGGCGGACCTTGGGTGCCCCCTTGGCCGAGACAGTCGGGACGTCCCGGATGGAGAAGACCGGGTTGCCGTTGGCCGTGGCCTGGTTGGCCTTGGCCATGACGAGCCCTTCGCCATGGGTGTACTGCAGGTGTGTGTTGACCCAGCTGGGCGAGGGGACGTTTGTCGGGTCGATCTGGCGTACCCCCACCACGGCCGGCCGGATGACGCCGTGTGTGGTGTACCGGTCCATCTGGACCGTCTGGAAGGTGTAGTAGGCGCTGATGTCCTGCTTGGTCTTGAAGTCGGCCTGCGAGATCTGGGGAGCCGGGTCCCACAGCCGGACGTTGGTCAGGGTTGTGAGGCTGGCGTCCACTGTTGTCGTCGGGATCGTTGTCTTGTCCGCCACGTGGGAGACGGTCACGCCGCCGAGTCCGTAGGCCGCCCGGGTGGCGGCGATGTTGCGGGTGATGTACGGCTTCTCCAGCGTGGACTGGGCGGGGTTCACCTTCAGTACCTGGAGCACAGCCGGATAGACGACTCCGATCACCAGGGCCACGAACGCCCACACCCCGATGGCCAGCACGGGCAGGGTCCAGCCCTGCCGCCGGATGTTGACGAGCAGGATCACCGCGGCAAAGAGCGAGACGAAGAAGAGCACACTCAGGGCAGGGATCCGGGCGTGCACGTCGGTGTACCCCGCACCCTCCACGTACCCGTTGGTCGACAGGTCCAGCGAGTAGCGCTGGAGGAAATAGCCCGCCGCCTTGGCCAGGGCGATCAGGGCCAGGATCACCGAGAGGTGGACCTTCACCATCGGCCGCACATGGGGCGCCGTGCGGACCCGGATGCCGCCGTTCAGGTAGTGGAAGAGCGCCGTCAGGAGCAGGACGGCGAACAGCGAGCCGAGTACCCAGTCCACGAGGAACGCGAGGAAGGGAAGGCGGAACACGAAGAAGCCCACGTTCATCCCGAACTGGGGGTCGCGGGCCGGGAAGGTCTGGGCATGGGTGAACAGCAGCCAGTTGTTCCATTGCCCGATCGTGGTGGCGGCGGCCACCAACGCGGCGACAAATGCGATGGCGGCGTACACCCGCGCGGCATGGGGGCGGACGGCGCGCTGGTACCGCCTGAGCAGCTCGTCCTCGGGCTCGGGGAGCACCTCGTGCCCCCCGATCCGGTCGCACAGCACGAGGTTCACCCACAGCACGACGAAGAAGGCCGCGCCGAAGCTGGCGAACAGCCCCACCTTGACCGCCACCAGGGTGGACCACACGCGGTGGAGGCCGACGGAAGAGAACCACAGGCTGTCGGTGTACACCGTGGCGAGCGACCGCAGCGATGCCAGGAGGACCAGCAGCACGATGACGGCGGCCACGATCCACCAGCGGGTCCGCTTGGTGCGCGGTCTCGCGGCGCCCTGCGGGACGTCTTGCGGCGTTCGCACCGGTGGAAGCCTAAGACGACAGGAGTGCGTGGGGGCGTCGGCTGCGACGCATCTGCATCGCGCTCACTGAGCCGCAGGCACGACCAGGCACCGGCACCCGGCGTGCGCCGGCGGATGGCGGTGGCCGGTGGGGAACTCCTCGCCCGGCGCCATGGACCCTGCCAGCGCGTTGTCCTCGCAGTCCGCGCAGCCCGGGCCCGAGTCTCCACGGACCCAGACCACCCCGCCGCTACGCGCCGACCCGGCCAGCACCCCGGCGCCGAAGGCCTCGATCGCCCTGTCCTCTGCCAGCCGTTCGATCCGCTCGCCCCGCCACTCCCGGTAGGCAGCACCAACCCGCTCGGCGGCATCGGGGATGTCGCCCCCCTCCAGCCGGCGGCGAAGCAGGGTGACGACGGTGCTCGTCAGCTCGCCGGTGACCGCGTCCACCGTGCGCGGGTCCGGATTGGGCGACCGCCCCTGGCGACCACCGACCATCGAGCGGGCGAAGGCGATGCCCGCTGCCATCGAGTCGCGCAGAGCTGCAGAGGAGGCCTTGGCGTACAGGGCACGCTGTGTGCTCTCCTGCGGCAGCAGATCGTCCGTCCACGTCCCGGGCCCCTTGCGGAGGCGGTCCAGCAGACCGTTCTGGTCATCCTGCAGCGCGCGCTTGAGGCGCCGGGCCATGGCGGTCACGATCGGATCCAGCGCCGCCGCCCGCCGCTCCAGCGCCACATGCTCGGCCGACGGCTCGGCCGGCGCGTCGGGGGGCTGCGGGGCGCCCACAGCCTCCTCGGCGGGTGCCTGCCCGGCGGGTGCCCCCCCGGCGGGTATCGCCTCGGCGGGTGCCCCCCCGGCGGGTGCCGCCTCGTCGCCCGTGGCCGCCGCCTGCCCGCTCGACTCCGCGTCGGCCCGCCCCTCAGCCGGGGCATTCCCGTTCGAGGCGGCGAGAGCGTCGCCCTCTCCGCCGTGCCCCGCCGGACCCGCTCCCATTGCCGCATCCGCATCATCCGGGCCGGTCTCGCCCTCCTGACGACCATCGGTCTCCTGACGACCATCGGTGCCCTGGCGAGCCCGGAGGCGGGCAAAGAGCCCGTCGACGTCCGACGAGGCCCCACCGGGCTCCGCCAACAGGTCGAGCGGCTCCGGTGCCAGGTCCACGGCAATCGGGTCCACGGCAATCGGATCGACGGCAATCGGGGGAGGCAGCGGCGCCGGGCGGGGTGCGGACCGAACCCTTCCTGTGCCGTGCGACGGCGAACCCTGGGCAGCGCCGGCCGGCTCACGCTGCCCCGCGTCGCCCTCCCCCCTGGCGGCCTCCCCGCTGGCGCCCGGCGCCGGGGAAGGCGACCATCGGTCCGTGTCGGGCCTGTCGCCCGGACGCTCGACCACGGTGGCGATGTCGTCGAAGCGCAGGGAAACCTGCGAGGAGATGGCACGGTCGACCACGTCGCCGGCCGCGGCCAGGGTCGCTCCCGAGTCGGCTCCCAGCTCTGCCGCGGCGCGCTCTCCCTCGGCCACCAGTACGGCCTCGGGTGCGTCGATCGTCACGTGACGCGCCACGTCAGCCGCCGCTGCCCGGGCTGCGTCGTCGGCCCGGGCCAGATCGTCCACGATCCGGTCCACAGAGTGCCGCACGCCCACGATGGACGACGCGATCTCGTCGCGCGCCGCCCGGAACTGCTCGATCTGCTCGGTCATCAGCCGGCGGCGGTGGGCCATGTCCGCCAGCACCCGCCGGCGGGCGTCCTGGGCCTGGTCAACCATCGCCCGCCCGTGATCGCGAGCCCGCTCGATGAGCCCCTCGCCCTCGGCCCTGGCGGCATCCATCATGGCCGCGGCCTCGTCGCGCGCCTGCTGGCGCAGCGCGTTGGCTTCGAGCTCTGCCTCGGCGATCCGCTCTGCCGCCTGGGATTCGGCCCTCACCTGGATCTCGGTGGCCTGCTGCTGCGCCTCGCGCAGGATGCTGGCCGCCGACTCATCGGTCGTCTTGGTGATGCGGGCCGCCTCTTCGTGGGCGTTGCGCAGCACGGCCGCGCTGCGCTGGCCGAGGGCGTGGGTGAGCACGCCCTCGTCGATGACCGGGTGCCGGGCCCGGTCCTCAGCAGCGGTCAGCTCCTCGAGCAGCTCCTGCTCGCGGCGCTCGGCGGTGGCCAGTTCCCGCGCCACCTTCTCCAAAAAGGCGCGCACCTCCTCAGGGTCGAAGCCGCGCCGGACGATCCCGAAGTCCCGCTGGGGGACCTCGTTCGCCGGCAGGCGCCCGGACGAGATGGTCGGTCGGTCGTCAGCCACTGGCGAGAGCCTACGACCCTGGCGAGCGCAGGTTGGGCACCGATCCGCCGAGGCGGCGCAGATCGGTCAGGACCTGTGTCAGCGAGCGCACCGCGTACACCCTGAGCCCCGGAGTTGCGGTGGCCTCGGCTGTGCCGCGCTGGCCGGCCGGAACGAAGAAGACCGTCGCTCCCGCCCGCTCGACGGCGATGGTCTTCTCGCGGACTCCACCCACGGGGCCTACCGCTCCGCCGGCGTCGATGGTGCCCGTGGCGGCCACCGTCCTGCCACCGGTCAGGCGCCCGTTCGACAGGGCGTCGATGATGCCGAGCGTCCAGGCCAGCCCGGCGGACGGACCTCCGATGGATGTGGTCCGGATCGAGATGGGCACCGGGTAGGTGTAGTCGACCTGCGTCTGGGCTTCCACGCCCAGGAAGCCCCGCTCGGGGTTCCCGGTCCCCGGGCACGCAGGTGTGGCCGGCGGGCGGGGCACCGAGCGCGGCCAGCGCCCCAGGCGAACGGGCTCGACGACGGTGCGGCCCGGGACCAGCACGGCGCGGCGCGAGACCGTCGTGCGCTCCACCGTGAGCCGGACGGTTGACCCGGCGTCGTGCCGGGCGAGTGCCTGCGAGAAGCCGCAGGCACCGGTGACGGCCCCCCCGTCCACCGCGGTAACCAGCTGGCCGACGTGGAGCAGGGGAGCTGCCGGTGATCCCGGCACCACCGTGAAGACAACCACGCCGGCGTCGCGCGCCGCCACGTGCTCGCCCAGCCGCGTCAGCGCTGCCGCCTTGGCCGAGGCCTGCGATTGGGCCATCTCCAAGAAGCTCTGGGCTGTGAGCTGCGCAGGCGGGGTCTGGGGTCCCAGCACTGTGACCGCCGGGAGGAACTGGGCGCCCCGGATGGCGTCGAACAGGTAGCCGAGGGCCGTGACCCGTGCGAGGTAGACGTCGGTGAGGAGCACGTGGCCGTCGATCCGGTGGGCCCGTGCAGCCGGCACCGTGATGAGGGGAGCCACCGGCTGGGCGAGGCCAGGGGTCACCGCGTACTCGTTGAGGCTGACATGGTCGGCCACGGCGCCGGCCACCACGAGCACGGCAACCGCCGCCAGCGCGACGCGGGGCCAGCGGGGCCAGCGGGGCCGGTGCTGGCCGTGCCGGTGGGGCTGGCCGTGCTGGTGGGGCTGGCCGTGCCGGAGGGGCCACGGGAGCCTCCGGGCGACTCGGCGGCGAGCGGGGTGGACGGGGTCCCACGACGGCGCGCCCGGGTGGTCGGCGGGCGGGTCGGGAGGCGGCGTGCGAGGCGGGTCGGGCTGGGACATACTCGATCGGTGACGCAGGATCCTGTCACGCCTGACGCGCCGACCGTGGGCAGCGAAAGGACGGCCATGGCGGTGGCGGGCCACCGCGGCGACGTCACGGCAGCCCGTGACGGGCTCGGTGCACGCGACCCACGGGTCCGAGAGCTGGCGCTCGGTGCCCTGGCCCGGGTGGGTGCGCTGGACGAGGAGACCGTGCTCGCCTGCTTCGGGGACCCGGACCCGGCGGTCCGGCGCCGGGCCGCCGACCTATCCGCTCGCCTGCCACCGACCGAGGTGCTGCGAGCCGATCTCCGCCACCTGCTGGCGGACGGCGACCCGCTGGTGGTGGAAGCGGCGTGCTGGTCGCTGGGCGAGCTCGGGGATGCGGCCGGGGTCGCGACACTGTCTGGGGCGGCCCGGCTGCACGTGGACGCCCGGGTCCGGGAGGCGGCGCTGGCAGCACTGGCGGCGATCGGGGACCCGAGCGGCCTGGAGGCCGTCCTGGACGCCCTGGGCGACCGGCCCACGGTGCGGCGACGGGCGGTGGTGGCGCTGGCCGCCTTCGACGGCCCAGGCGTGGAGGAGGCGCTGCGCAAGAGCGCCGAGGACCGCGACTGGCAGGTGCGCGAGGTGGCCGAGATCCTCTTGGACGAGTCGCCGGGCGAATCGTGGGGCGAGGCGCCGGCCGGAGACCCGCCGCGCAGAAGTCCGGCAGGCGGCTAGCGGCCCCTCCCGTCAGCGCTCGGCGCTGGCGAACAGGGACTGCAACTTGGAGAAGGACTCGATGCACCGGCCGGCACCCAGCACGACGCACTCGAGCGGCGTGTCCACCAGGTGGACGGGGACGGAGGTGGCGTCGGCCAGCCGCTGCCCCATCCCCTGGAGCAAGCCGCCGCCGCCGGTCAGGTGGATGCCCTCGTAGATGATGTCCTGGGCAAGCTCTGGCGGTGCGTCGGCCAGGCAGTTCGACGTGGCCGTGACGATCTGGGTGATGTGCTCTTCGATGGCGGACCGCACCTCGGCGGCCGAGAGCAGCACCGTCCGCGGCATCCCCGTCGACACCTCCCGTCCGCGCACCTCGGCGTCGGGCTCCTCCTCGAACGGCGCGGCGGACCCGATCGCCAGCTTCACCGCCTCCGCAGTCCGCTCCCCGATGGCGATCCCGAACTTCGACCGCACGTAGCTCTGGATGGCGGCGTCCAGGTCGAACCCGCCGCAGCGGATGGCCCGCATGGCCACGAGGCCGCCCAGCGAGATCACCGCCGTCTCCGAGGTCCCACCGCCCACGTCCACGACCATGGACCCCACGGGCTCGTGGATGGCCAGTCCCGCGCCGATCGCCGCCGCCATCGGCTGCTCGATCAGGTAGCAGGCGGACGCGCCGGCGCGCCGGGTCGCCTCCTTCACCGCCCGCCGCTCCACGGCCGTGATCGCCGAGGGCACGCAGATGAGAACCTTGGGCCGGTTGAGGCGGCCCACGCCCACCCGCCGGAGGAGCACGTGGATCATCTGCTCGGTGATCTCGAAGTCCGTGATGGCGCCCTGGCGCATGGGCCGCACGGCCACGATGGAGCCGGGCGTGCGGCCGATCATCTGCCACGCCTCCTCCCCGATGGCCAGCACGCCCTTGGTGCGCGTGTCCATGGCGATGACGGTCGGCTCGTTGAGCACGATCCCGCGGCCCTTGGCGTACACGAGGGTGTTGGCCGTGCCGAGGTCGATCGCCAGGTCCCGGGACATCCGGGCCATGGTACGCAGGGTGGGGCGATGCCACTGCCCGGGGGCCGCTCGGTAACCTCGTGCCCGTGCATTCGGGACCCTACACATGGGATCCGGACGACGACGGCAACGACGGTGGAGGGTGGGTCCCTCCCGAGGCGCGCAGCTGGCGCCACCCGTCCGAGCTCCACGCGTCGTACGCGGCGGAAACCGGGCTCCCGGTCCGCCGCCTGCATCGCGCCGCTGTACTGGGCGTGGCCTCCTCGGCCATGATGGCCATCCTGGTGGGGGCACTGCTGCTCGTGAACACGGGGCGCACGTACACGACCGTCACCGCGGACACGGTGGCCCCAGTGACCACGGCGATCACCCACTGCTGCCAGCTCCCCGCCTCCCTGGCCCGTAGCGCGGAGGAGTCTGTGGTCTCGATCGACGCCACCGCGAGCGGCAAGCCGCTCGGGTGCGGGCTGGTCGTCGGCAACGGCCTGGTGGCCACCACCACCAGCGTGCTCGGGCGGGCCCGCCGGGTCCGGGTTGTCGTGGCCACAGGCCGATGGCTCGACGGCACCGTGGTCGCATCAGACACGGGCTCCGGCGTGGCGCTCCTGCGGCTGGGTGCCTCTCTGCCTGCCGCGCCCGCCACATCGGCCAACGTGCCCGCCGTCGGGCGCGGTGCGCCCGCCATGGTCGTCTCACTGACGGCCGCGTCCCCCAAGGCCCGCCCCCTGGCCACGTGGGCGTCGGGCACGGTGGTGTCCGTGGGGAGCCCGGCCCCGGGAGTGGGCGCGGCCAGCATGGCCGACATCACCCTTCACGGTCCTTCGGTGCCGGCGATGCCGGGCGCCTCCCTGGTCAACGAGCAGGGCAGGGTGGTTGGCATCCTGGACAGCTCCCACGGAGCGGACCGGGTCTTCCTGCCGATCGGACTGGTCGAGGCCGTCAGCAGCCAGCTGGACACCACCGGGCGCGTCCGCCACGGCTGGCTCGGGTTGACCGACGCCACACCGCAAGGGACGTCCGGCGCCCTGGTGGTCTCGGTGGATCCCCAGGGCGCCTCGGCAAACCTGCTCCAGCCCGGTGAGGTGATCGTGCGGATCGATGGGATCCCGGTGCTGTCGCCGGTGGAGCTCCGGGCGCTGATCTACGTGCTGCCCCCCGGGTCAAAGGTGACTGTCCAAGCGGTGCAGGCCCACCGGGTGGTCAGGGCCGTCGTGGAGCTCTCCCCCTCGCCGTAGCATGCAGCCGTGGCGATGAACGATCCCTTCCAGGGCCTTCTCCAGGATCTGCTCAAGGTGATCGGGGGGTCGGCCGGCGGCCGCTCCGCCTGGCTCGACGCCGCCCGTTCCCTCGCCCAGGGTGTGGCCACCGATGGCGAGCCCGAGCCCAACGCCGATCCCCTGGAGCGCATACGGCTCGAGGAGCTGGCCCGGGTGGCCGAGCTCCACGTGGGTGAGGCCACCGGGTTGCCGTTCGAACGCTCGCCCGTCATGGTCCCGGTTGGCCGCGGGGCCTGGGCCCAGAAGGCCCTGGAGGCGTGGCAGCCCATCCTCGGCAAGATGGTCGAGGCGCAACGGGACGTACCGGCGGCCCCACCGGTGCCCTTCGATGGCGAGGGTGGCATGGAGGAGCTGCTGTCCCGTTTCGCCTCCACGCTCGGGCCGGTGCTCATGGGCATGCAATTCGGGTCCGCCGCGGGGCACCTGGCCCAGCGGGCCCTCGGGCAGTACGCGCTGCCGCTCCCGTGGCCCTCCTCGGCGGAGATCCTGGTGACGCCTCAGAACGTGCGACGCTTCGCGGAGGAATGGAGCTTGCCCGAGGACGAGACGAGGCTCTGGGTCTGCGTTCGGGAGCTGACCACGCACGCTGTGATGACTCGGCCCCACGTGGCCGACCGGATCCGCTCGCTCGTGGAGTCCCTGACGGTGGAGATGGTGGGTGCCCACCAGGGCCTGGCCGAGCGGCTCGGCGGGGACGTCGCCGACCCCGAGGCCCTGCAGCGGCTGATGGCCGACCCCGAGGCCCTTCTGGCTGATCTCCTCACGCCCGGGCAGCGCCGCACCTCCGAGGATCTCGTCGCGCTGACCAGCGTGCTCGGCGGCTACGTGGACCACGTCACCAGCCGGCTGGCCGCCACCCTCATCGGGTCACCCGGATCCTTGAGCGAGGCCTGGTACCGGTACCGCATCGAGGAGTCCGCGTCGGAGCAGGCGGCCGGGGCTCTCTTCGGCCTGGACCTCACCCGGGCCCAGGTGGACCGGGGCGCGGCGTTCGTGCGGGGCGTGCTCGACCGGGCGGGCGAGGAGGGCCTCGGGCGCCTGTGGACCGATGCCCGCCACCTCCCGACGCCGGCCGAGGCCGATGCGCCGGGCCTCTGGTTGGAGAGGATCGCCCTGCCTGAGCTGGACGACCCGCAGGTGACCAAGGAAGAGCCGGCACCGGGCTCCGGGCCGGCGCCGGGCGTGCCCTGGGGCTCTGAGGCGCCGGAAGAGGGCGGTCCCCCCTCAGTTCGCCGTCACGACTCGCCGGAGGGTCCCCAAGGCGCGGGGGACCCGGGGGGTCCCGCTTCCTAGCGCCGCTAGTCGGCCGCTAGTCGGCCGCTTCGGACTGCTCGGTCTCCTCGGGAAAGCCGAGGTCCCAGTCCAGCTCGAGGTTCTCCCGTTCGGCGTCGCGGATCACCCGCTCGCGGTTGCGCCGGAACTGGGGATCGTGGGGCGGGAGCAGCACGAGCCGAGCGAGCACCCGGTCTCTGAACGCATCGATCACCTCGGGCTCCCCGTACTCGGATTGCACCTCCCAGTGCGGAGCCACCGGCCCCAGGTAGACGACGCGGGCGTGGCCGACGGGTTCGGGGGCCTGCTGAGTGCTCGTTTCGTCCATCCGCCCAGGGTAACCCGTGCCCCACCCCGCCGGTGCCGCCGGCGCCACGGCCCGGGTCCCCCGTGGGGTGCCGCGCACCCAAGGTCCGCGCGGCCAACATGTCGGTTCCGTTGCCAGCGGACCGCTACACTTCCAGGGGTCAGTTGGGGGGCGTAGCTGAACGGGGCGATGTCATGAACACCGACTGGATGGCCAGGGGCAAGTGCCGAGAGCTCCCGCCCGCCGTCTTCTTTCCCAGCGATGGGCTGGGAGTCCAGGCCGCGCAGCGCATCTGCGCCGACTGCCCGGTGACCGAGCCGTGCCTGGAGTACGCCTTGGCCAACCGGATCGACCACGGAGTCTGGGGCGGCCGGTCCGAGCGTGAGCGGCGCAGGATCCTCCGCCGCCGGCGGGAGCCGGTGGCGGTGCGGCACCAGAACTGAGGCAGCCCCCGCTCGAATGCGTCGCCAACGTCAGCGAGGGTCGTGATCCCGAGCTGATCGAGGCGCTGGCCCGCTGTTGCGGGGGGCTCCTGCTCGACGTCCACGCCGATCCGGACCATCACCGGTGCGTGCTCACCTTCGCAGGAGAGCCAGCCGATGTGGAGGACGCGGCACGCGAACTGGCCCGGGTTGCCGTCGACCGCCTCCGGCTCCAGGGGCACCTCGGCGCCCACCCCCGGCTGGGCGTCCTCGACGTGGTGCCGTTCGTCGCCTTGGGCGACGCCTCCCCGGTGCCGGCGGTGTCGGCCAGGGACGCCTTCTCTGCGTGGGCGGGGACCGCGCTCGGCCTTCCCTGCTTCCGCTACGGCCCCCTACCCGACGGCTCCGCCCGGACCTTGCCCGAAGTGCGACGTGCCGCCTTCTCCCGCCTACCGCCGGACGACGGGCCGGCAGTACCGCATCCCACCGCGGGCGCAGCAGCCGTTGGCGCCAGGGGTGTCCTGGTGGCTTACAACCTGTGGCTGCAAGGGAGGCCCCGGCACCGCCCGGCCCACGGCGCCGGGAGCCCGGACCCCGTCACCGGCACCCCGGACCCCGACGGGAGCCCGGACGTGGACGGCGGCCGGGCAGTCGGCGCCCTCGCCCGTCAGGTGGCGCGCGCCCTGCGGGGTCCGGCGGTGAGGTCCCTGGCGTTCGAACTGGCCCACGGAGTGCAGGTCTCGTGCAACCTCGTCGATCCGGCGACGACGGGGCCCGCTGAGGTCTACGACGCAGTGACCAAGCTGCTGGGGGGGACCGGCGTTTGGGTGGCCCGCTGTGAGCTGGTAGGGCTGGTGCCGGCGCAGGTGCTGGCCCGGATCCCCTCTCGTCGCTGGGCGATGCTGGACCTGGCCCCCGATCGCACCATCGAGGCAAGGACCGAGGCCGCAGGGCTGGGGACCTGAGCCGCCGCGCGTTCCGGTCGAAACCGGCCACCCAATCCGGACCAAGCCGGCCGCGCAGCTCACGGCCGCGCAGCTCACGTCTGGCGCACCGGGCCGGCGCTGCCCCCGCGCAGCGCCCGGTCCCGACCTCGTCCCGGCGGCAGGGCCAGCCGGGAGGTGCGTTCAGCCTGCGGCTACGTCAGAGGCTCGTCGCTGGAGGGCCCTGGCGCGCCGGACGCGACGACGTTCCCGCTCGCTCATGCCGCCCCAGATGCCGAACTTCTCGCCGTTGGCCAGCGCGTACTCCAGGCAGTCCTCCTGAACCACGCAGCCGCGGCAGACTTCCTTCGCCTCGCTGGTGGACGCGCCCCGCTCCGGGAAGAACAGGTCGGGGTCCACGCCCATGCAGTTGGCCTGGGCCTGCCAGCTTTGCTCCTGGCGACCGTAGAGCAGTGACACAAGGTCCACTGGCTCGCCTCCCCTCGCCACCCTTGGTGGCACCGTTGTAATTACAACGATGTCATACCGCGATGGTGAATGCAAGGGCGCGCCCGCACGTCTCCCCTATCCCGCCGCCCGGTAGGCCCTGCGGTGCCGGAGGAAGTCCACCAGGACGTAGCCGCCCAGCGCATCGGGGGTGGTGGAGAAGGTCCGGCCGCCGTTCACCTGGGCGATCTGCTCCACGAAGGGGAACTGCGTGCGCTCAATGTCCAGGGCGAAGACGTTGATGGTGATGCCGGCACGCGTGCAGCGCATCACCTCCGCCATCGTCCGGCGGAGCGTCTCGGGCACCGGCGGGTAGTTGAAGTGGACCTCCCCGTCCCGGTCGATGTGCGCAGTGGGCTCCCCGTCGGTGACCACGATGATCTGCTTGGTGCCGTGCTCATGGGCGAGCATCGTGCGGCCCAGCAGCAGGGCGTGCTGGAGGTTGGTGCCGTACACGTAGTCCCACATGGCGGTGGGCAGGTCCTTCGGCTCGATCGTGCGGGCTACTTCGGAGAACCCCACGATGCCCAGGAAGTCCCGCGGGAACCGGGTTGCGATGAGGGCGTGGAGCGCCATGGCCATCTTCTTGGCCGGCACGAAGTTGTCGCGCATGGGCATCGACATCGAGAGGTCCACGGCCAGCACGGTGGCGGCCCGGCTCAGTGCTTCAGTCTCCACCACCTCAAAATCCTCGGCGGCCAGTCGCACGGGCACCCCGCTCCCGGCCCGACGCACCGCATTGTGGACAGTCCGGCTCAGGTCGAGGGTGAACGGGTCGCCGTACGCGTAGGGCTTGCTCGTCTCCTCCCGATCGTGCCCCGACCCTGACCACGCCGCCTCGTGATCGCCCATCTGGTCGCGCCGCAGCGAGGCGAAGAGATCACGCAGCGCGTGCTGGCCCAGCCGCCGCACCCCTCGGGGCGTGAGCTCGGTGCGGCCTCCCCGGTTCTCGATCAACCCCGCCTCTTCCAGATCCCGGACCAGCCGGGCCAGGCGCTCGAGTGACCGCGTGACGTCCTCGCCCACGAGCGGCTCCAGGGCATCGAGATCGATCTCCGCCAGCGACGCCGGCGACGACGCCGACCGCAGCACCTCCTCGGCACGCTCGATGGCGCCGGCCTGCTCCGCCAGGTCCGTGGCCTCCCCCAGTCCCAGGGGGGCGTCGCCGGAGAAGCGGAACCCCTGGCCCCAACCGGCACCGGGCACGGCCCGCTCCAAGTTGTACGCCAGGCGGTCCACCTGCCAGCGCAGGTCCAGGTCCTCGAGGAGGGACTGTGCCAAGGCCTGCAGCTCCGAACGCTGGCCGGGGTCCATCGAGCGCCACATGGCCTCGGCCGCGGCCATGCGCCGAGCCAGTTGCTCCAGCAGCTCCTCCAGGGAGCCGGCACCGGGGAAGAGGTCCCCGAACTCGGCCATGAACGCGTCAAAGCTGGGATCCAGCGGCGCGCCCCGCTCCCGCTGCTCGATCATGCGGTTCAGGCGGTCGAACGCGTCCCGCATGCGGGCCAGCTGAGCGGGGTCCGGGTTGCGCATGGCGTCGGCCATTCCCTGGAAGTAGGCGTCGGCTACCTCCGCCCGCAGCTCTTCCACCAGGTCGGCCAGGCGCTGGCGGGCATCCGACGACACGAACTCGTAGCGCTGGAGCTCCCGCAGCTTTCCCGCGACATCCCCGGGAAGCAGGTCGAGGGCGATGCGGCGCTCGGCCGCCACTTCCGAGGTCACGTCCGCGCGCCGCTTGTCTCCTGACCGGCGCGCCTCCTCCTCCAGGGCGTCGACCGCCGCCCGCTCCACCTCCACCACGCCGTCGAGGGCCTCGGCCACCTGGGCCAGCCGGCCGTCGGACGCGCCCGCTGACAGCAGCTCCTCCCGGCGCCGGCGGAGGCGGTCGAGCATCTCGCGCACGCCGAGGACCCGGTCGCCGCCGGCCGTGCGTACCCCCGTCCTCAGGAGGCGGCGAAGGGCGGCGTCGAGGTCCCCACCGGCCAGGAGCTCGTCGGTGAGGGAGGCCAGCAGCTCGTCGGGATCGAGCCCCGAGCCGTCCTGGCTGCCGTCCCAGGCCGAGTAGTCGTACCGGGCCGTCACCGACGGGTGCGGTAGAGGGCCCGGGGACCCGAGGCGTCCTTGTTCAGCCGCTTGGACAGGTGGAGGCCCTCCAGGAGGAACTCGACCGCCGCCGCCAGGGCCGCCGGCGACTCGGCGGCATCCGGTCCAGCCAGGGACCGGGCCGGGGGCTCGAGCCCCGGGACGTCCCGCAGGACCTCCATGTACCGTGCCGCGGGCAGATCGTCGCCGGTGTGGACCACCGTGTCCGGCCCGAAGTCCGCCAGCACCGCTCCGGGATCGCCCAGCGGGGCCAGCCGCCGGTAGACGGCTAGCACCGCCGACGCCACGAGCTGAGCGATCACCTCGGCCTCGTGGCCCTCCTCCAGCGCTTCCACCTCCACCTTGCCCTGGGTGGAGCTGACGAGCGCGCCCAGGTCGCTCACGCGGGGCACGGCTTCGGGCTCCCTCGTCCGCAGCGCCCGGCGGCGGGCGTTGGCAGCCAGGGTCTCGTAGTTGGCGATGCTCAGCCGCACGGACACCCCGCTTCGCTGGTTCAGGTGGGGGCTCCGGCGGGCCAGCTGGCTCAACTCGGCCACAACCTCCTCCAGGTATCCCGGCACGGTCACCGGGACCCCGTCGGGCAGCGACGCCTCGGCCCGCACGACCGCCACCTCGGTCGCCACGTCCCGGGGATAGTGGGTGCGGATCTGGGCGCCGAAGCGGTCCTTGAGCGGCGTGATGATGCGGCCGCGGTTGGTGTAGTCCTCCGGGTTGGCGGTGGCCACCAGCACGACGTCCAGGGGAAGGCGGACCCGGTGACCGCGGATCTGGACGTCCCGCTCCTCCAGCACGTTCAGGAGGCCGACCTGGATCCGCTCGGCCAGGTCCGGCAGCTCGTTCACGGCAAAGATGCCCCGGTTGACCCGCGGAACCAGCCCGTAGTGGAGCGTGAGCTCGTCGGACAGGTAGCGGCCCTCGGCCACCTTGATGGGGTCCACCTCACCGATGAGGTCGGCGATGGAGGTGTCAGGCGTGGCCAGCTTCTCGCCATAGCGTTCGGAGCGGTGGACCCAGTTGATCGGGGTGTCCTCGCCCTCTTCGGCCACCCTCAACCGGCCGAAGCGCGAGGTCGGGTGGTACGGGTCGTCGTTGATCTCGGACCCGGCAACCACCGGGAGCCACTCGTCCAGCAGGGCCACCAGGCCCCGGATGATGCGGGTCTTCGCCTGGCCGCGCTCGCCGAGGAGGATGATGTCGTGCCCCGCCATCAAGGCGTTCTCCAGCTGGGGGACCACGGTCTCTTCGAACCCCAGCACGCCTTCGATCACGGGCTGGCTGGCGGCGATCCGCGCCGAGACGTTGCGGCGCAGCTCGTCGGCCACCGTGGCCGGCTGCCATCCCGAGGCGCGCAGCCCGCTCAGGGTCCGGGGCAGGTCCGGCGGCGGCCGGTGGTCGGCCACCCCCTGCCGGTCGTGCCTCCCCGGCGGCCCGGGTCGGCGACCGGCGGGGTCCGGCGCGGGGGAATCGGCGGCCATTGCTCGAGCCTATGGCCGCCCTTGTGCGCCGGACGCGGCGGGCCGGCCGGGATCCGGTGCGGACGGGGGGGCCGGTCCCGGTGGGCCATGATGGGTGCTGCCCAGCTGGTCCCTCGGGCGCCCCCGGCAATACAGTGCCCTGCGATGCCGGGGCGGGACCGCCCGAACAGGAGGTCGTCGTGACGACGGTAGAGAACCCAACGGTCACCCACGTTGCCCTCGGGGGGACGAGGGGTGGGCCGGACGTGCCGACGTTGCGGAGGGACCGTTGGTGGCTGCAGCCGCTGGTCACCACCACGGTGCTCACCGCCTTCGTCGTGTACTCCACGTGGGCGATCTTCGTGAACAAGGACTACTACGCCGGCGCCGCGCTCCACCGGGACCTGATCTCGCCCTTCTACTCGCCGTGCATCACCGCCAGCTGCGTTCCCGGGACGCGGGGCACAGCGGTGGTGGCCACCTGGTGGCACATCACCCCCGCGCTCCTCGTCATGGGGGGCCCGCTGGGCTTCCGGCTCACCTGCTACTACTACCGCCGGGCCTACTACCGGGGGTTCTGGCAGTCGCCGCCGAACTGCGGCGTGGCCGACGGCCACCGCCGGTACACCGGCGAGTCCCGCTTCCCGCTGATCCTCCAGAACGTCCACCGGTACTTCTTCCTGATCGGCCTGCTGTTCAACACCATCCTCACCATCGACGCCGTCATGGCCTTCCGGATGCCCGGTGGCGGCGGGATCGGGGTGAGCATCGGCACCCTGGTGCTCTGCGTGAACGCCGTGCTGCTCTGGCTCTACAGCCTCTCGTGCCATGCCGCCCGGCACCTGTGCGGCGGGCACGTCCGCTCCTTCTCCCGCCATCCGGTCCGGTACCGGCTCTGGAAGTTCCTGACCCCCCTGAACGCCCGGCACATGCAGTTCGCCTGGGCCAGCCTCGTGTTCGTGGGGCTGACGGACCTCTACGTCCGCCTGGTGGCCAGCGGCACCATCACCGACCTGAAGCTCTTCTGAGGAGCCCCATGCCCGACCACGAGTCACACCGCTACGACGTCATCGTCATCGGCGCCGGCGGCGCCGGGCTGCGGGCCGCCATCGAGGCCAACGGACGGGGGCTGCGGACGGCGATCATCTGCAAGTCCCTCCTGGGCAAGGCCCACACCGTGATGGCCGAGGGCGGCGTCGCCGCGGCCATGGGCAACGTGTACCCGGAGGACAACTGGCAGGTCCACTTCCGAGACACCATGCGCGGCGGCAAGTACCTCAACCACTGGCGGATGGCCCAGCTCCACGCACAAGAAGCGCCGGCCCGCGTGTATGAGCTGGAAGCCTGGGGCGCGCTGTTCGACCGCACCGACGACGGCCGGATCACCCAGCGCGACTTCGGCGGCCACCGGTACGCCCGCCTGGCCCACGTGGGGGACCGCACCGGCCTGGAGCTCATCCGCACCCTCCAGCAGCGCGCCGTCTCCCTCGGGATCGACGTCTTCATGGAGTGCAAGATCCTGCGGCTGCTGACCGACGCCTCGGGCGCCGTGTCGGGGGCCGTCGGCTACTGGCGGCCCTCGGGCGAGACGGTGGTGTTCGAGGCCAAGGCCACGGTGCTGGCCACCGGCTCGATCGGGCGCTGCTACACGTACACCTAGAACTCCTGGGAGTCCACCGGAGACGGGCACGCCATGGCCATGTGGGCCGGTGCGGACGTGATCGAGATGGAGTGCGTGCAGTTCCACCCGACCGGCATGGTCTGGCCGCTGTCCGTGCGGGGGCTGCTCGTGACCGAGGGCGTGCGCGGCGACGGCGGGGCCCTCGAGAACAGCGAGGGCCGCCGCTTCATGTTCGACTACATCCCCGAGATGTTCCGGGCCGAGACGGCGGAAACCGAAGAGGAGGCGGACGCCTGGTACGACGACCACATCAACCACCGCCGCACGCCGGACCTCCTGCCCCGTGACGAGGTGGCGAGGGCCATCAACTCGGAGGTCAAGGCCGGCCGGGGGAGCCCGCACGGCGGGGTGTTCCTGGACATCGCCAGCCGGAGGCCGGCCGAGTACATCCGCCGTCGCCTCCCCTCGATGTACCACCAGTTCATGGAGCTGGCCGGGGTGGACATCACGGCCGAGCCCATGGAGGTGGGGCCCACCTGCCACTACATGATGGGCGGCGTACGGGTGCACCCTGAGACCCAGGCGGCAACGGTCCCCGGGCTCTTCGCCGCCGGCGAGGTGGCGGGAGGCATGCACGGCGCCAACCGGCTGGGCGGCAACTCCCTGTCCGATCTCCTGGTCTTCGGGCGCCGGGCCGGGACGGGCGCGGCGGACTTCGCCGAGGCACGCACCGGCGATCCCACCGTGGACGCCGCGCAGGTGGAGGCCGTGTTGGCCGAGGCCGTCGCTCCCTTCGCCCGCGACGGGGGCGAGAACCCGTACGAGCTCCACCAGGACCTGCAGGCGACCATGCAGTCACTGGTGGGGATCATCCGCAACGGGCCCGAGCTGGAGCAGGCGCTGGACAAGCTGGGCGAGCTGCGAGAACGGGCCGGAAAGGTGTCCTTGGGCGGTGGGCGCGCCTACAACCCCGGCTGGAACCTGGCGACGGACCTGCCGTCGATGCTGACCGTCTCCACTGCCATCGCCCAGGGTGCGCTGGCCCGGAAGGAGAGCCGGGGAGGGCACACCCGTGACGACTACCCGGGCCCGGACCCCGAGCTCGGCAAGGTCAACTTCGTCCAGCGGCAGACCGACGAGCGCGGCTACTGCGCTCCCATCCACATCGCCCCGGAGCCGCTGCCGCAGATGCCGGCGGAGCTGCAGGCGCTGCTCGAGGAAGGACATTGATGACGGATCCCACGCCGGCCCCCACAACCGCCGGCGCCGGCACACCCGCCCCGGCCCCCACCCCTCTCCCTCCCCGGTCCCCTGCCGAAGGGCCGCCGGACGCTGGCGGCACCGGTCCGTGGGGCATCCCGCTGCCGCAGGAGGACGGCACCGTCACCCTTCGCGTGTGGCGCGGGGACGCGACGGCCGGCCAGCTGGTGGACTACACGCTCCCGGCCCAGGACGGTGAGGTCGTGCTGGACGTCGTCCACCGCATCCAGGCCTCGGTCGCCCCCGACCTGGCCTGCCGCTGGAACTGCAAGGCGGGCAAGTGCGGCTCGTGCTCCTCGGAGATCAACGGCCGGCCCCGGCTGATGTGCATGACCCGGGTGGACGAGCTCCCGGAGGGACCGATCACCGTCACCCCCTTGCGCACCTTCCCCATCCTCCGGGACCTGGTGACCGACGTGTCGTTCAACTACGAGATGGCCAAGCAGGTGCCGGCGTTCGCCCCGCCTCCGCCGCCCCCCGACGGCTACCGGATGCAGCAGGAGGACGTCCAGCGGGGCCAGGAGTTCCGCAAGTGCATCGAGTGCTTCTTGTGCCAGGACGTGTGCCACGTCATCCGGGACCACGAGGAGAACAAGGCCCAGTACGCCGGGCCGCGCTTCTTCATCCGCTACGCCGAGCTGGAGATGCACCCCCTGGACACCAATGACCGGCGCGAGCTGGTGCGCCAGCGCATGGGCCTGAGCCTGTGCAACATCACCAAGTGCTGCACGGAGGTGTGCCCGGAGCACATCAAGATCACGGACAACGCCATCATCCCGCTGAAAGAGCGAGTGGTCGACTCGTCCTACGACCCGGTGGCCTGGCTCGGGCGCAAGATCCTCCGCCGCCACAAGCGGAGCCCGGACGAGGCCACTGCCGAAGCGCCGTGACAAGACCCCGTCCCTCGGAGGGGAGCGGGGGCGCCGGCCGTACCCCCAACGCGCCCCAGCAGGCCCGGCGGGGCTGAGATGCGCCTCTACTCCCCCGCGTGGGTCGAAGCCTTCAACGAAGCCGTGGCCGACGTGGCCGTTCCCGACGACGCCTCGTTCCGTATGGTCCAGATCGTCCACGGCAGCCCCGAGGGGACGCTCCGGGTCGAGCTGGAGGCAAGCGACAGCGCCGTGAAGCTCACCGTCGATCCGTCGCCCGCGCCCGAGCCCCACGTGCAGGTCTCCATCGGCTATCAGGACGCAGCCGCACTTGCCCGGGGCGAGCTCGATCCGGGCCAGCTCCTGAAGACCGGGCGGGTCAAGGTGCGCGGGGACCTGTCGGTCCTGGTCAGGGGCCAGGCAATGCTGGCGGAGGCCGCGGGTCGCCTGGAGGGCCTGTCCGAGCGCACCACCACCTAGGTAGTCTCTGGGCGAACGGCCCGCGATGGCCGGGCCCTAGGAATGGGAGGCGCCCCGTGCACCAGCCGATCGACGACCACTTCCTCCTGCGCTACCGCGAGCTCCTGGACGCCGAGGACGCGGCGTTCGACGAGGTCGAGCACGCGTGCGAGGAGGGAAACCGCTCGCACTTCGATGCCGAGATGGTCGTCTGGCAGGACACGCTCGCCAGGAAGCTCCATTTCCTGACCACCGCGGGCATCGAGATCGGCGCCCGGGGGGCCGTCCCCTCGCACTAGGCGAAGCTCCAGGCGGCCGGCACCCTGTCGGCGGCCGGCCTGGCGCGAGTCAGGCCGCCGGTCCCAGCAGCCCCAGCTGCTCCACCTCGTGGCGCTCCGCCAGGAGCTCCTCGGTGGTGAGGCGGACGCGGTCGGCGGCGAACTCGTCGTGGGACAGGCCCTCCACCACGGACCAGCCTCCCGAGCCGTCAGCCCGGACCGGGAGGCCGAACTGCAGCCCTTCGGGCGTGCCGTACTGCCCGCTGCTGGCCACGGCCACGGAGTACCACTCGTCCGCCGGCGTCGGCCGGCGCAGGTCGCGCACCGTGTCCACCGCCGCGTTCGCCGCCGACGCGGCGGAGGACGCCCCCCGGGCGTCGATGATGGCTGCTCCCCGCTTCTGCACGGTGGTGAGGAACTCGCCCTCAAGCCAGGACCGGTCGCCGATGACGTCGGTGGCCGGCCGGCCGGCGATCCGTGCGTTCTCGAAGTCGGGGAACTGGGTGGCGGAGTGGTTCCCCCAGATGGTCATCCGGGTCACCTCCGACACCGCCGTCCCGGCCCGCCGGGCCAGCTGGCTCTTGGCCCGGTTCTCGTCCAGGCGGGTCATGGCGAACCAGCGGTCGGCGGGCACCGACGGGGCGTTGGACCGGGCGATCAGGCAGTTCGTGTTGCACGGGTTGCCGACCACCAGCACGCGCACGTCGCTGGCGGCGTGGGCTTCGATGGCCCGCCCCTGGGGGCCGAAGATGCCGCCGTTCACCTTGAGCAGGTCGCCCCGCTCCATGCCTGCCTTCCGGGGGATCGAGCCCACCAGTAGCGCCCACGACGTCCCGTCGAAAGCCGTCTTGTGGTCCGACGTGGCGACCACGTCGGAGAGGAGCGGGAACGCGCAGTCGTCCAGCTCCATCACCACGCCCTCGAGCGCCTTCATCGCCGGCTCGATCTCGAGCAGGCGGAGCACCACCGGCTGGTCCTCGCCCAGGAGCTGGCCCGAAGCGATGCGGAAGAGGAGGGAGTACCCGATCTGGCCGGCGGCGCCGGTGACGGTCACGTGCAGCGGAGTTCCAGGAGCCATGCCCCACGTTACGCTCGCCCCGGCCCCGGGATCGAAACGGGGACGCCGGGTTGCGCGCGCCGCGGCCCGGTGGTGTCCTTAGGTCGAGCGGGCAGCGGTCCGCCCGCATCCTTGCGCGAATCGGAGAGCCGGTGACCGACCCGATCATCATCTACACCCACACCGACGAGGCCCCCGCCCTGGCGACGTACTCGCTCCTGCCGATCGTGCGCGCCTACGCCTCCACGGCCGGCGTCACGATGGAGACCCGCGACATCTCGCTGTCCGGACGCATCCTGGCCGCCTTCTCCGACCGCCTCCCCGAGGACCAGCGGGTGGACGACGCGCTGGCCGAGCTCGGGCGCCTGACCGGCCGGCCCGACGCCAACATCATCAAGCTGCCCAACATCTCGGCCTCGGTCCCCCAGCTCAAGGCGGCGGCGGCCGAGCTCCGCACGCAGGGCTACGACCTGCCGCCCTACCCCGACGACCCGAAGTCGGACGAGGAGCGCGAGGTCCGCTCCCGGTACGACCGGGTCAAGGGGAGCGCCGTCAACCCGGTGCTGCGGCAGGGGAACTCCGACCGCAGGGCTCCCGCGTCCGTGAAGCGCTACGCCCGGGCCCATCCCCACCGGATGGGAGCCTGGTCTGCGGATTGCCGGACCAACGTCGCCCACATGGACGGCGGCGACTTCCGCTCCACCGAGCGCTCGGCCGTCGTGGACCGGGACGGCTCGCTGCGGATCGAGCTCGTCGCCGGGACGGGCGGGACCACCACGCTGCGCGAGGGCATCGCCGTGGAGGCCGGCGACGTGGTGGACACCGCCGCCCTGCACGTGGCCGCCCTGGACGAGTTCCTGCGGGCCCAGATCGCCCGGGCCGCGGACGAGGACGTGCTCTTCTCCGTCCACCTGAAGGCGACGATGATGAAGGTCTCGGACCCCATCATCTTCGGCCACGCGGTCCGGGCCTACTTCCCCGAGACCTTCACCCGCCACGGGGACGCCATCCGGAAAGCCGGCCTCAGCCCCAACGATGGGCTGGGCGCCATCTTCGCCGGCCTGGACGCGCTGGACGGCGGGGCGGAGATCCGGGCGTCGTTCGATGCCGAGCTGGCGTCCGGACCCCCCCTGGCCATGGTCGACTCCGACCGGGGCATCACCAACCTCCACGTCCCGAGCGACGTCATCGTGGACGCCTCGATGCCGGCCATGATCCGCAGCTCCGGCCACATGTGGGGCCCGGACGGCCGGGAGGCCGACACCCTGGCGGTCATCCCGGACCGCAGCTACGCCGGCGTGTACCAGGCCGTCATCGACGACTGCCGGGCCCATGGGGCCCTCGACCCCGCCACCATGGGCTCGGTCCCCAACGTGGGCCTCATGGCCATGGCGGCCGAGGAGTACGGCAGCCATGACAAGACGTTCGAGATCGGTGCCGAGGGCACCGTGCGGGTGGTGGACCAGGACGGGCGGCTTGTCCTGACACAGCCGGTGGCCGCCGGCGACATCTTCCGGATGTGCCAGACCAAGGACCTGGCCGTGCGCGACTGGGTTCGCCTGGCGGTGGAGCGTGCCCGGCTCTCGGGAGACCCGGCGATCTTCTGGCTGGACGAGGACCGGCCGCACGACGCGGCTGTCATCGACAAGGTGGGCCGCTACCTGGCGGAGCACGACACGGACGGCTTGGCCATCGAGATCATGGCCCCGGTCGCGGCCACGGCCCGTTCGCTGGCTCGGATCCGGCGCGGCGAGAACACCATCTCCGTCACCGGCAACGTGCTCCGGGACTACCTCACCGACCTCTTCCCCATCATGGAGCTCGGCACCAGCGCCAAGATGCTCTCCATCGTTCCCCTCCTGGCGGGAGGCGGCCTGTTCGAGACGGGGGCGGGCGGGTCGGCCCCCAAGCACGTCCAGCAGCTGGTGCGGGAGAACTACCTGCGCTGGGACAGCCTGGGCGAGCTGCTGGCCCTGGCCGCCAGCTTCGAGCTGCTGGCCCGCCAGGCCGGCAACGCCCGGGCCCAGGTCCTGGCCGAGACCCTGGACCGGGCGACCGAGACCGTCCTGACCGAGGGCCGGTCACCCACCCGCACCGTGGGCGGGACCGACAACCGGGGCAGCCACTTCTACCTGGCGCTCGCCTGGGCCCGGGAGCTGGCGGCCCAGTCGGCCGACGCCGGGTTGGCCGCAACGTTCGCCCGATTGGCCGAGCTCCTTGGCGAGGCCGAGGAGGCGATCGTGGCCGAGCTCCTCGCCGTGCAGGGCAGCCCTGCCGACCTCGGCGGCTACTACCTCCCGGACCCCGTGCGGGTGGCCGCCATCATGCGGCCGTCGGGCACCTTCAACCGGATCCTGGCAACCCTCGAGTAAACGGGCGGCGCCGCGCGGCCCGGATCAGCCGGTCGCGCTGAGCGAGGGCGCAAGCCCCAGGGCCCGGTAGATCTCGCGGGTCGCGGTGGACCGGTTGAGGGTATAGAAGTGCAGGCCGGGCGCGCCCGCCGCCAGCAGCTCCTGGCACAGCTCGGTGGCCATGGCGACGCCTTCGCTCCGGACGGCGGCATCGCCTCCTGAGGCGCCGGCCGCCTCCAGACGGTCCCGGACCCGGCCCGGGACGGGCGAGCCCATCGCAGCCATGCGGGGGATCGACGTCAGGGAGGTCACCGGCATGATGCCGGGCAGCACCGGCTTGCGCAGGCCTCGCCGGTCCAGGTCGTCCACCAGGCGCCGGTACTGATCGGCGTCGAAGAAGAACTGGGTGACGGCGAAGTCGGCCTGGGCGAGCTTGGCCGCCAGGAAGGCGCGGTCGGCGTCCAGGTCGGGCGAGGCAGGATGGCCGGCCGGGTGCGCTGCCACGCCCACCGAGAAGCCACCGACGGCCCGGGCGAGCTCCACCAGCTCGACGGCGTGGCGCAGCTCTCCGGGGGTGCCCCGGCCGGCTTCGGGCAGGTCGCCGCCGAGGGCCATGAGGTTCTCGATGCCGCCCTTTCGGTACTCGACCAGGATCTCCGCCAGCTCCAGGCGGCTGTGGCCCACGCAGGTGAGATGGGCCATGGGGAGCAGGGTCGTGACGTGGAGCATCCCGGTCACCAGGTTGAAGGTGCGGGTGCGCGAGGCGGGGCCGCCGCGGTAGGTGACGGACACGAAGGAGGGCCGCAGCGGCTCGAGGTCGTGCAGCGCCCGGACGAGGGTGGCCTGCTCCTCGTCGCTCTTGGGGGGGAGGAACTCGAACGACCAGGTCCTCCCCGCCGCCAGCAGGTCGGCGATGCGGGCCATCTGAAAGATGCTACGGCGTCAGGCGCCGCCGGCCGCGCGCTCTGCGGCGTCGACGGCGTTGGAGAGGAGCAT
>DAHUZE010000008.1 GCA_027306755.1 Acidimicrobiaceae bacterium
TCCTGGCGTCCCGGGGCCCGCAGGGGGTCGCGGCCCTCGCCACCTCGTTGGGCGTCACCCCGCCCACGGCCTCACGGCTGTGCGAGCGCCTCGTGCGCAAGGGCCTCGTCCGGCGACGGACCGACCGCGCGGACCGGAGGCAGGTTCGGGTGGCCCTCACCGAGAGCGGGCGCCAGCTCGTGGACCTGGTCACTGATCGTCGTCGTCAGGAGATAGCCCGGTTGTTGCGCTCGGTGCCCGAACAAGGGCGCCAGGCCATGGTGACCGGCCTCCAGCATCTCACCGCGGCGGCGGGCGAGGTACCCGAACAGGACTGGACCAGGGGCTGGGACCTGTGACGAACGACAGGCCGCCGGTCCGGCCCGAGCCCGAGGACCAGCCCGAGCTGGCGGGCCCGGGCTCCACGGTGGCCGTCCCGCCACCCATCCCAGCCCCTGCCCCCCGCACCCTGCTCCGAATGTGATCCCGTTGCAGCATCGACCTCAACTGCCATGTAGCCACTCGCACGCGTCGCACTCGGGGGGCAAGAAGCGGCACCGACGATCCGCGGCCGCCGATGGTCGAACGAGGCAGCCAGATGATGTAGCAGCAGCGGGCCGGCGTACACTGCGGCCCATGCCCCGCCGCACGCTCCGCCTGGCCGGAGAACCGGCGGCCGATCGCCTCCTCACCCGCGATCCGCTCGCCCTGGTCATCGGGATGGTGCTCGATCAGCAGGTCCCCCTGGACTGGGCGTTCCGGGGTCCGGCGTCAATGGTCGAGCGGCTCGACCTGGCCGTGCCGATGGACGCCGCGCACATTGCCCGTATCGACCCGGACGTGCTGGCAGACGCCTTCGCCCGCCCCCCGTCGCTCCACCGGTACCCCCGGTCGATGGCCGAGCGCGTCCAGGCGCTGGCGTCGCTCGTGGCGGAGGAGTACGGCAACGACGCGTCGCGGATCTGGACGGACGCCGTGGACGGCGCCGCCCTGCGGGCGCGGGTCCGCAGCCTCCCCGGCTTCGGGGACCAGAAGGCCCGGATCTTCGTCGCCCTTCTGGGCAAGCAGCTCGGCATCCGGCCGGCGGGATGGCAGGAGGCCTGCGAGCCCTTCGGTGAGCCAGGCAGCTACCGGTCGGTCGCCGACATCGTCGACGAGCAGAGCCTGGGCGAGGTCCGCCGCCGCAAGAAGGAGGCCAAAGAAGCGGCAAAGGCGGCCCGGACCGCAGCCTCTTCGTCCCGGTGACGGCGGCGCCCGCCCGGGACGCCGGATCGCCCTTTTCGGGCCGTCGGCTCTATCTCTGCACCCCGGATCGACCCGACCTGGCGCGCTTTGTGGCCTCGTGCATCGCCGGAGGCGTGGACGTGGTCCAGCTGCGCGACAAGTCGCTCGACGCCCGGCCGCTTCTCGCCCGCGCCCAGCTGGTCCGGGACGTGTGCGCGGACGCAGGGGTGCCGTTCGTGCTCAACGATCGTCCCGACCTGGCCCTGGAGGTGGGGGCCGACGGGGTGCACGTGGGCCAGGACGACGCTCCCCCGGCCCTCGCACGCCGGATCCTCGGGCCACGGGCGGTCATCGGCCTCTCGACGCACGACGTCGGCCAGCTCGAGAGCGCGGCGGGTGAGCCGGTGGACTACCTCTCCGCCGGCCCCGTCGTTGCGACCCCCACCAAGCCGGGCCGTCCCGGCACCGGCACCCGCTACGCCGCCCTCGCCACGGAGCGGGCCACGGTGCCCGTGTTCGTGACCGGCGGCGTCTCCCCACGGACCGTGCCCGGGCTGGCTGCCGCGGGCGTCCGGCACTTCGTGGTGGTCCGCTGGCTCACCGAGGCTTCCGACCCCATGGCCGCGGCTCGCGCCCTGCGGGACGCCATCGACCACCAGGTTTAGGCGGGGCCGCGGCCCTGAGCCCGACCTGAGAGGGCGCAGGAGCCAGAGCCGGCGGGCATCCTCAGCGCCGGCGCTCGATCCACCCCACCAGGGTGGCCACCACTCTCGGGTCTGCCCGCAGCCAGTGGCCCGCGCCCGGCACGATCCGAAGGTCCACCGGCCCGCTGGTCACCGCATCGGCGAGGGCCCGGGCGGCCGCAGCGGGCACCTCGGAATCGTCCGAGCCGTGGATCACGAGGAACGGGCGCCCGCCCAGGTGGGCGGCGGCGTCCAGCGGGGCGAGGGCCACGAGCTCGTTGGCCCAGGCGTTCACGTCATCGGGAAAGTCCGCGCGCTGGATGACCCCGCTCCGCCGGCAGCGGGTGAGCACGATTGTCCGGTTGGCGACCCACGCGGCAAGGTCCGCAGGTCCGGCCACCGACGCCACGCCGCACACCCGGGCGTCGCGCGTGGCCATGCGCAGGGCGACGGCCCCGCCGAAGCCGAACCCCACGAGCCATGCCCTCCCCTCGGGGCCGCAGACCGAATCGGCCACGGCGCCGAGATCGTCCAGCCAGCCGTCTGCCGAGAAATCGCCGTCCGATCCGCCAGCACCCCGGAGCATCCCGACGACCACCCGGCTGCCGCACTCGTCGGCCAGACGATCGGCCAGGGCCGGGTAGCCGCGTCCGGCGTCGGTCGCGCCCGCCGGGTCCCGCGGCAGCTCGTGGCAGAGCATCACGAGGGACTTGCCGGAGCGCTCGGACCCGGCGTCTCCCGTCACGTACACGCGCAGCGTGCCGGCCCGTCCGTTCACCAGGCTCCACTGCCCCGCCACGATCAGATGCCGATGCGCTGGGCCAGGAGCTCCCGGTGGTACGCGGGGTCGCCGAACAGCAGCTCCGACGACTTGGCCCGCTTGAAGTACAGGTGGGCGTCGTGCTCCCAGGTGAAGCCGATCCCCCCGTGGATCTGGATGTTCTCGGCAGCCGCGTGGAAATACGCCTCCGAGCAGTAGGCCTTGGCCATGGCGGCCACGACCGGGAGCTCGTCCGACCCCTCAGCGGCGGACCACGCCGCGTAGTAGGCGGCCGAGCGAGACGATTCCACCTCGAGGAGCATGTCCGCGCACTTGTGCTTGATGGCCTGGAAGCTGCCGATGGGGCGGCCGAACTGGATCCGCTCCTTGGCGTAGGCCACCGCCCGGTCCAGGCAGCGTTGCGCTCCGCCCACCTGCTCCGCCGCCAGCCCGACGGCCGCAAGGTCCAGGGTCCGCGACAGCCCGGGAACCGCCTCCCCGGGCCGGCCCACGGCCACGGCGGGGGTACCCGAGAGCTCCAGCCGGGCCTGCTTGCGGGTCTGGTCCATCGTCGGGAGCGAAGCGCGGCTGAGCCCCTCGGCATCGCCCTCGACCGCGAACAGCCCCAAGCCGCCTTCGGCCCGGGCGACGACAAGCACCAGCCCGGCCACCACCCCGTCGAGCACGAAGCTCTTGTGGCCGTCCAGGACCCAGCCGCCGCCGCTCGTGCGTGCCTTCGTCGTGACCGAACCCGGGGCGTCGAGGTCCCACCGGCCCCCGTCCTCCACCAGCGCCACGGTGGCGATCGTCTCCCCCGAGGCGATGCCGGGAAGCCAGCGGGCCATCGCCTCTTCGTCACCGCACGTCCCGAGAGCGCTCGCCGCCAGCACCGCGGAGGCGAAGAACGGCGCGCACAGCAGTGCAGCGCCCATCTCCTCCAGGACGACCGCCAGCTCCACGAAGCCGAAGCCTGCGCCCCCGTAGGACTCGGGGATGGCCAGGGACTGGAGCCCGAGCTGGTCGGCCATCTGCCTCCAGACGGCGTGGTCGTACCCTTCGGGCGTCGCCATGAGCCGGCGCACCTCGGACTCGGGCGACTTGTCGGCCAGGAACCGGCGCACGGCGCTGCGCAGCTCCTCCTGCTCCTCGCTGAAGGCGAAGTTCATCGGGTGGTGGTCTACCACGTGTGCCAACCTGGGGGCATGCCCGAGCTCGAGCGGATCTGGGAGGACGCCACCTGCGAGGTCCATCGCACGGTGGTCGGACCCATGGACAACAACGTGTACGTCGTCCGGTGCCGCCGCACGGGTGACGCCATGCTGGTCGACGCGGCCAACGAGCACGAGATGCTGCTCGACGTGTGCCGGCGCCTGGGGGTGCGCAACGTGGTGGAGACCCACGGCCACTGGGACCACATCCAGGCCGTGCCGGCAATCCGGGACGCCGGGTACGAGGTGGCAGTCACCGCCGCCGACGCCGCCATGCTCCCCGCCTACGACCTCGTGCTCGAGGACGACGCCGTGCTCGAGGTGGGGCGGCTGCAGGTCCGGACGATCGCCACTCCCGGCCACACCCCGGGATCGATGTGCTTCGCCGTGGAAGGGACCCCCCTCCTGCTGACGGGCGACACCCTGTTCCCCGGAGGGCCCGGCAACACGTCCATGGAGGGTGGGGACTTCCCCGCCATCATCCGCTCCATCGATCGGCGCCTGTTCGCCCGCTTCGACGGCTCGACCCTGGTCCTGCCGGGCCA
>DAHUZE010000099.1 GCA_027306755.1 Acidimicrobiaceae bacterium
CGGCTTCATCGCCGCAGTTCGCGACCGAGACCTGGTGGGTGCACACGAGATCCTGCGGCGTACCTCGGTACTGCCCGACATCTGCTCCCGGGTGTGCAACCAGGCAGCCCAGTGCGAGGGGGCATGCAGCTGGTCCCTCGCCGGCGGCGTCCCGGTCGCCATCGGCCGTCTCGAGCGCTTCGTCGCCGACACACTCCCGGTGCCGCCCCCAGCTCCTGCTCCCCCTTCGCTGACAGGCGAGATGTCGGTGGGGATAGTCGGCTCCGGTCCCGCGGCGGCAGGCGCGGCCTGGGAACTCATCGAGGCAGGTGCGTCGGTCACCGTCTACGAGAAGGACACCACCCCGGGAGGCCTGTGCAACTGGGGGATCCCCGACTTCACCCTCCCTGAGGCGGTTGCCGCCCGGCCATGGCAACAACTCACCGCGGCCGGCGTTGACCTGCGCTGCGGCACCGAGATCAACCCCGAGGACCTCGACCGGCTCCTTGGCGCCCACGACGCCGTCATTATGGCCCACGGCGCGTCCGTGCCGCTGCGTCTCTCTGTGCCCGGCACCGACCTCGGGGGGGTCACTGACGCCACGACGTTCCTGCAAGGCGCTAAGGCGGCCCTTGCGGTGGGAGGCGATCCGGACGGCTTTTGCGCCACCCTCGGGCTGGCAGGCGAGGACACCGAACTGGCGGGCCGCCGCCCCAGGGTGCTCGTGCTCGGCGCCGGCAACACCGCGATGGACGTGGCCCGGACGGCGCGGCGCCTCGGGCTCGCGGCCACCTGCGTCGACTGGCTTGACGAACGTTTCGCCCTCACCCGTCCCGACGAGCTCGAGGAGGCGCGCGGCGAGGGCGTCGAGGTCCGCTTCTCGCGCACCCTCACGGCGCTGCGCGGAGAGGCCGGGCGGGTCACCCGTGCCGAGCTTGCGCGCACGACCCAGGCCCGGGCCGGCCGACGTCCCGCGGTCGCCAGCGGAGATCCCGAGGTCCTCGGTGTGGACCTCGTTGTCATGGCGATGGGCTACCGGGCTGACCCGGCATTCGCCGGCTCCCTTCCGGGCACGCCCGTGCGCCGCGAGGCCACGGGTGTGGCCGACCGGCGCTGGAGCGCGAGCGGCATCGTCGGCCGCACCGCCTCCGCCTTCGCTGACCACAACCCGGTCGGCACGCTGGCACTAGGGCGCGAGATCGGGCTCTGGAGCGCGGCCTTTCCGGTCACTGAGCGTCTGTGGGCCATCGGTGACGCGCTGATCGGGCCGGCCACCGTGGTCGAAGCCATGGCCCAGGGTCGGCGCGCTGCGAACGCAGTGCTCGACTCCCGGCCGGCCCGCCCGGCTCGCGTCGACGACGCGCGGCCGAACGAACAACGGCGTGTGCTCGTATGTTACGAGAGCAGCGGCGGGAAGACCGCGCGCGCCGCTCAGGTGATCGCGGATGGCTTCTCGGCACGAGGAGACCAGGTCCGGGTGCTGCCGATCACCAAGGCAGGGCCAGCCGAACTGGCGGTCGCCGACGTGGTGGTCGTGGGGAGCTGGGTCGAGGGCTTCGTGGTCAC
>DAHUZE010000004.1 GCA_027306755.1 Acidimicrobiaceae bacterium
GCTTTCGAGATACGCGATGACCAGGCTTGCGTCCAGCACGATCACACCGGCCATTCCCCGCGCATCTGCCGCAGGTAGTCGGGTCCGTATGCACCGCTAAGGGCGCCGCTGTGCTTGCGTAGCGCCGCGAGCCGGCGCCGATGCCGCTCCTCATGGGTGCGCTGGGCTGAGCGATGGCCCTCCAGCGCCAGCTGCACCAACAGTTGGCTCCGGCTCAGGCCCGGCCATCGGCTCGCCGCCTCGTCCAACGCATCGGCTAGGACATCGGTCTCGGTCACGAAGTGCCGCGGGCGGGTCGTCGGCATCCGCTGAGTGTAACACGGAGAGCTTAAGGTGTTACACGCGCGGCGGGGGGCGTCTCTCTCCGGGATCCCCCTGCGGCACGCACACGCCTTCGAGCGCGGTTAGGCGGCGCTGGGCAAATGGTGATACCATGGGTGCCGTGGAATCACCATCGATGAGAGTTCGGGTGGATGCTCAGGGTCGGATGGTGTTGCCGCGCCGGCTTAGGGAGGACATCGTCACGACGCCGGGTGAGCTGGTGGTCCGCCGTATCCCCGAGGGTCTGCTGCTCACCTCGACTACGACGGCCGGGGTCTTGTCCACCGGCACCGATGGCCTTCCTGTGCTCCACCTCGGACGGAAAGTCACCAACGACGAAGTACTCGATGCGCTGGACCGTGAGCGCGCCGAAGGGTGATCGACACCTCAGCACTGGTGGCCGCCTTGGTCGCCGACCACGAGCACCACGAGCTCGCACGACCGCGCTTGGCCGAGATCACGCGGGTACCGGCGATTGTCTTGGCGGAGACCTTCTCGCAGTTGCGCCGCACGTTCGGACAGCCGGCCGACCTCAGTGCACGGTTGCTGGCGAGCTGGTGGGAGAAGAGCGAGCGCGTCTTGCCGACCACGGCGGCTGCACTTTCCGTGGTGCTGGGCCGAGCTGGCGAACTGGACCTGGGAGGCAACGTCCATGACGCACTGATCGCGCAGGTGTGCCGAGAGAACCGGTTGGGTCTGCTCACCGCGGACGGTCGTCAGCACCGGCTCGCCCTGGCTCTCGGGGTCGACAGCACCTACCTCCTGACCGCCGCCTGATCGTGCCCCTGACGCCGCTGCGCACCACTGCCTGCCAGACTGCACCGGTGACCAGAGGAACCCCCTGCCCGCCGTGGGCGGGGCCAGCGATGTCGCGGTAGCGAGCTTCCATCCCAGCGTCTGGAACGACGGCCCGGTCGGCGACCTCGACGAGCTGTACGCCCAGGCCGACCTGCGACGCCAGGCACAGGCGAGAAATCGACCCAAGGTTTGGCCAAGGGGAGCGACGGATGCTCAACCAAGCTTGTGAGATGTTGGGAGGGCGGGACGTCTGAAAGACGGCCACCGGATGACCGAGGGCTGACAGCGTAGGCCTAGCGCTGCTTTGCCGTGCCCGCATACCGGTGTCGCACACCGGAGACGTGCGCGCGCGGGCGCTACAGTGCTCGCATCCACCGAGTCGGGGGAAAGCGTGACTGTCACGGGGCGAACGACGATACGGGACGTCGCCGCCGCGGCAGGGGTGTCCCCCACCACCGTCTCCCACGCGCTGAACGGGAAGGGTCGGCTGGACCCGCGCACGCGAGCTCGGATTCAGAGAACGGCGGAGCGGCTTGGCTACCAAGCCAATCGTCTCGCTCGCGGCCTGCGCTCAGGGAGGTACGGGGTACAAGCCCTATGGCTACCCATTGAGGCGGACCCGGCCTCGACCGACGCGCTGGCGCTCGACTACTACATGAGGTTGGCCAGCGCCACGGCCACGGCGTTCTTCGCGCGCGGTGATGTCGTGATGCTGATCCCGCCGATGACCTCGGCCGACGGCCTCCTCTCCGTCCCCATCGACGGCGCCATCGTCGTCGAGCCGCACGACAGCGATGCCCGTCTTGCCGCCCTCCGCCAACTCGAGATCGCCACCGTGACGATCGAGCGCAATCCGATCGATCCCGATGATCCGTGGTGTGTCGCGTCGGACACGGCGTTCGAGATCGAGACGCTCCTTGATCACCTCTCGGACGGTGGAGCCGAGCGGATCGCCCTCTTCACCCCCGAGGCGAGGGGGGCGTGGTCCACCGAGGAGCGCGACGTGTACCGCGCCTGGTCCGCGCGGCACGGGCGGGTCCCCGTCACACGTCCGGTTTCGATGCGCACAGCCTTTGAGACTGCACGGCACGCCGTCCGGGGCGTGCTGCGCTCGGCGTCGCCCCCGGATGCCATCGTGCTCGGCGCCGAGCGGTTCGTCCCCGGAGCGATGCGCGCCATTGCCGATGCCGACCTCGCCGTGCCCGGCGATCTCCTGGTTGCCGCGGCCGTCGACGGGAACCACGCCCGGTCGTCGACACCTCCGCTCACGGCCGTGGACCTCCAACCGGAGCAGCAGGCGGCGGCCGCGGCGGAGCTCTTGTGGAGCCGCTTGGACGGCGACGCCCCACGGGGCCAATGGGTGGTCCCCGGCGTCCTCCGGGTGCGGCAGTCGAGCCGCCGATCCGGCACTCTCGTCGCGCCCTGAGCGTCGCCCTCCCTTGACGCCCCTCACCGGCCTCACTATGGTGCAAATACGATTTGGCACGCATAGGGGGGGCCTCATGCAACGCTCTCGATTTTGGCGGATCGGCCGTGTATCGAGCCGGACGGCAGTGGGAGGTCCGGCCGGTCCGGCACCCCGCGGGCTGGCCACGGCTGCGCTGTCCTTGGTGCTCGCCGGTGCGCTGATGATCCTGGTCGTTCCGGTCGGCGCGTCGCCCCGCTCGTCAGGCAAGCGCCAAAAGCTCACGCCGCCAGCGATCCTTCAGTCAGGAGAGCTGCAGTTCTGCTCGACAATCGCCACACCGCCGGTCGAGTACTACACGCCGAGTCACGTTCCGACCGGAACCGACGTGCAGCTGGGTAGCGCCATCGCCAAGCAGCTCGGGCTCAAGCCGGTGTGGCTCAACGTCACATTCTCAGGCATTGTCCCTGCGCTGCAGGCCGGCCACTGTGACCTCATCATGTCCGACCTCTACATCAAGCCCACACGCCTGAAGGTGGTGAACTTCATTCCCTACATGTACGCCAGCGAGTCCGTCGTCGTGACGAAGGGGAACCGCAAGCACATCACCGGTATGAACACGAGCCTGTGCGGCAAAGCCGTGGCGGCAAACTTCTCGACGACGGCCGTCGAGGACGCCCAGGCCCAGAGCAAGGCTTGCGTGCGCGCGGGGAAGAAGCAGATCACAATCACGCAGTTCAAGACCCCGGTCGAGGCTCTCCAGCAGGTGGCCTTGGGACGCGCGACAGCCTTCGCGACGACCACCGAGAACGGCGCGTACTACATGAACAAGCGCAAGGGGTTGTACCAGTTCGCGGGCAAGGCGTACGGGAAGATCCTCGCGGGGATCGCGGTCAACAAGAACGCCACCGCGCTTGAGTCGGCTGTCACCTCGGCGCTCAAGGTTCTCTTCCACAACCACACCTACGGTCAGATCTTCAAGAGGTTCGGGCTGGCGCAGGAGGAGCTGGCGAAGCCGATGAAGAACCAGAGCTAGACGGCGCGGTTGAACGCGTCACCTGCGTAGAGATGCAGAGCTGGGAGGGCTGCTTGTTTGCCGCTGCGGGGCTCCACTTCAACTCCAGCTTTTTCTGGAGCCATCTGCTCAATCCACCGTCTTACTTCCTCCAGGGACTGTGGACGACGGTGTACCTGGCGGTCATATCTCAAGTGTTGGCGACGGTGCTTGGGCTATTCCTGGCGCTGGCCCGAAGGACGAAGTTTCTTCCGCTGCGTCTCCTCGTGTGGCTCTACACCTGGGTGTTCAGAGGCACGCCCTTGCTGGTCCAGCTGGTCATGACGTACAACGGCCTGGCCGCGCTGGGCCTGTACCGCTTCGGGAACCTGTCGATCGCTGGGCTGCTCATCCCCGGCGTCGTCCAGGCCGCGGTGGTCACCTTCACTCTGAACGAAGCGGCGTACATGAGCGAGATCATCCGCGCGGCCCTTGACGCGGTGGACCCGGGCCAACACGAAGCGGCGCTGTCAACCGGCATGACGCCGGGGCAAGCCATGCGGCTGGTGGTCGTTCCACAGGCAGTTCGATTCGTGATCCCCCCGCTCGGCAACGACTTCAACGCCATGATGAAGAACACGTCGCTGGCCAGCGTGGTCGGTGTGTCGGAGATGTTCCTCGTCACCCAGGAGGTCAGCTCCTCGACGTTCAACACCTTCGAGATCTACGCCGTAGCGGCCCTCTACTATCTGGCGCTCACGACGGTCTGGGGCATCGTCCAGTCGGCCATTGAACGACGGATCGAGCGCCGTTGGGGCATCGTCCGCCAGCGCCGGTCGTGGGGGTCGAGCTGGACTGGTAGGTGGGGGACAAGGGGTTGGGGTCGGCGGGGGGTCGCCCTGGTCGGCACAGGGGCGGCTCCGCTTTTGTCTCCGCAGGACGTCCTGCGCGACCCCCCGGTCGGACCGAGAAGACTATGAGCCGCCCGACCCCCGCCCCACCCACCGAAGGCCCCGGTGCCAGCGCGCCGGACCCGGACGCCGCTTCGGATCGCGACGCCGTCCCCTCCCCGCCCTCGGACGCCATCGTCCACGCTCACAATGTGCACAAGCGGTTCGGGAATCTGGAGGTGCTGAAGGGCGTCTCGCTGACCGTGGACCGGGGCGAGGTTGTCGTTCTCATCGGCGCGTCCGGGTCGGGAAAGACGACGTTCCTGCGCTGCATCAACCACTTCGAGCGGATCGACCAGGGTCAGATCTTCGTGAGCGGCCGCCTCATCGGTTACCGGCCCTCCCCCCGAGGGCGGCTCGTCGAGGAGCGCTCCAAGGTGATCGCTCAGCAGCGGGCCGACATCGGGTTCGTCTTCCAGCACTTCAACCTCTATCCCAACAAGTCGGCGCTGGAAAACGTGGCCCTCGGGCCGCGTAAGGTTCGCAAGTTTTCCCGTGGCCAAGCCGACGAGCTGGGCAGACAACTGCTGCGACGGGTGGGCCTCGAGGCGAAGGTCGACACCCATCCCGCGCAGCTCTCGGGAGGCCAGAAGCAACGGGTGGCAATCGCCCGGGCCCTCGCCATGCAACCCAAGCTGATCCTCTTTGACGAGCCCACCAGCGCCCTCGACCCGGAGATGATCGGCGAGGTGCTGTCGGTGATGCGGGACCTGGCCACGGACGGCATGACGATGGTGATCGTGAGCCACGAGATGGGGTTCGCACGGGAGGTGGCAGATCGCGTGGTGATGATGGACGATGGCGTCATCGTGGAGGAGGGACCGCCAGATCAGATGTTCGATCATCCCACCCACGAGCGGACCAGGTCCTTCCTGGCTAAGTTGCTGTGACGACTCAAGGTGCCCGCCAAGCGACGTGGGGCGTGGCCACGCCCCACCCGTCGGCCACCGCGGCAGCGGCCGATGCGCTGCAGGCTGGCGGGTCTGCGGTCGACGCGGCGATCGCCGCGGCTGGCGTGCTCACGGTCGCCTATCCGCACAACTGCTCGGTAGGGGGCGACCTGATCGGGCTGGTTCGGGCAGCGAAGAACCCACCTCGGGCCGTGTTCGGGGTCGGGCGCTCGGCCGGCGCCATCGATGCCGAGGCCGTCCGACGGAAGTTTGGATCGCGCCTGCCCGCGGAGGGTCCGTTGAGCATCAGCGTGCCCGGCGTGGTGTCGGGATGGCAGGCGATGCACCGACTCGGGGGACGTCTTCGATTTGAGGCCCTGCTCGAGCCGGCCGTACGGTTGGCGTCCGAAGGCGTGCCGGTCAGCCCGTCGTTAGGGCGCGCGCTAGCGGACCTCGTCACGTCCAGCCCGGGCCTCGACAACGTCTTCGGTCCCCCGGGGCGTCGCCTCGCTGCAGGCGACCTCCTCGTCCAGCCCCACTTGGCCGAGACGCTGGCCCAGGTCGCGGCCGACCCCGAGACCTACTACCGGGGCGAGTTGGCCCGGCGCCTCGCTGCCGGCCTCGAGGCGCAAGGAAGCCCGATCACGGTGGACGACTTTGCCATCCACCAGGCGATCGTGGAGGAGCCGCTGCTGACGGAAGCCGGGACGCTGGCGCCGCGGCTGTTCACGGCCGGGTTGCCGTCACAGGGCATCTTTTTCGCCGGCCTGGCGGAGATCGCGTCGCAACTGCTGGCGAAAGGCTACGAACTGGGCGGCAAGGACGCGGCCGTGCTGGCCGGGGCGTTCGCGGAGATGTCTTCGGTCCGTGACGCCTTCTTGAGCGACCCGACGCGGTCGCCGGGAAGGCGGCTGATCAGCGCCGCCATCGACGGGATCGACATCTTGAGCGCCCACAGGCCCCGTTCCATCCCCGCCCCGTGGCCAGCGGCCGCCGCTCGGCCGAGCGGCGACACCGTGGCCATCGTCACTTCAGACGCCGAAGGCAACTCGGTCAGCCTGCTCCAGAGCGTGTTCCACAGCTTCGGGTCACGAGTCCTGGACCCGGCGACCGGGGTGCTGTTCCACAGTCGTCAAAGCATGTTCACGCTCCGATCTGACGACCCAGGTGCGCTCGGCCCCGGCCTGATGCCACCGCACACGCTGTGTCCATCCATGGCCGATACCGCAGAGGGCGACCCTTCGTTGGTCCTGGCGACCATGGGCGGCCGGGCGCAGCCCCAGGTGCTGGTACAGGTTCTGGCGCAGGTAGCCCTGGGCAAGAGCGCCCAGGAGGCGGTTGCCGCGGCGCGCTACGTCGTCGGTGCCCTCGATACACCGCATGCGGGCCGTACTGTCACCGCGGAGCGCGGGCTGCCGCCCGCGGTGTTGAGGTCCCTCGTGGGCGCGGGCTTCGACGTCAGAGAGGTTGGCGGGCTGACCGAGGAGGCCGGCCACGCGCAGTTGCTCCGCCTTGGCACCCACGGGGTGACCGAGGTGGGCTCGGATCCCCGCGCCGATGGCGTAGCGGCGCTTGGGGGCTGACCCCGCCGGCTGGCCGAGGTTGCGTCATCGGTCACGGCCGCTCCCAGCGGGGACGAACACGGAAAAGCGGTCGAAGCACGCCTCTGTCGCCGGGTAGTTCAGGCAGTCGACGTTGTCCCGGTAGGTGGCCGAGCCGTCCATGATGCGTTCGAAACCTCGGGCGATCTCGGTGAGCGGGCCGGGCGGGTTCTCCACCCGCATGAAGTGGCGAACGAACACCCGGCTGACCGACGACCTCAGATCGGCAAGACGGGCGGTAGAGCGGGCGAACTGGGCGACGTCCAACTCCTCGAGCTGCGCATAGATCGGCCCGGTGTTGACCGTATCGCCGCCGAACAAGAGGCCGCTTGCCTCGTCGAACAGGCAGATGGCGTCGGGTGAATGGCCCGGGGTGTGGACAACCCGGAGACGACGGCCGCCGGGGTCGAGCACCTGCCCGTCGTCGAGGAGGCGGGTGGGGGTCGACGGCCGGATCACGTAGCCGGCGGGGTCGAAGGCCTCCGGGAGGGGCCGCACCAGCGTCTCACGGGTGAGGGGGTGGAAGTAGGCGTCGTCGGCCTCCTTGTAGCCGCGCCAGGCGTTCAGGAGGCGCCCGAGGTAGTCCACGTACCCGGCGGCCAGCCCGGGCGGCGGCTCGGCGGCCAGCAGCGACTCGCCGGAGCGGTGGATGGCAACGTCGTCGAAGAGGAGGTTGCCGCCCGAGACCGGATTGCCCGACAGCTGCTCCACCACGGTGCGGATGTTCGCCACGCCCAAACCGGTGTCCATGAGCACCGCGAGATCGTCCCCTTCGACGAGAACGGAGTTCACGTGCCCCGGCTCGGCAATCAGCCACACATGCGGCTCGAGCTCGCGACATCGAACCACTCACGCCGGGGATGAAGAGACTCCCACGCCGCGCTGACTTGAGAGCCGTCATGGTGGCTCGCGGTAGCGCCGACCGGGACGGGTTGGCTCACCGCGCGCGGGCGCTCGCGCGTCGAACCTGCACCGGTACTCCCGTCGTCGGCGTGGAGCTCTTGATCGGGTCTTGCATCAGCATCCAGTATGGGTCGGCGGCAACTCCGGCGCGACGGACATGGGCGCAGGGCCCGATCGGGCCAAAGCGGCGAGCTCGGGCAAGCGGCGGACCATCCATGGAGCCACAACCGAAGCGGAGGTCGCAGCGGCCGCGCTACCCACTGCGATCCCCCAACCTACGGGGCCTATGGGGGTGCATCCGAAGAACTGGCTGACGACGGGCGTCTGGACGATCCCGATGAGCACACCCGCAGAGGCGAGCGTCGACGCAAGGACGACGGGACTGCGGCCCCCCACCACGGCCGTTTGCCCGAGCTGGGTGCCGACCAGCGCCACGAGGGCGACCGTGCCGGACCTCTTGGCGGTGCCGCTGGCCCGGGCAAGCAGCCAGGCCCCGGTGGCACCGGCTGCCGTGGTTCCTGCTCGCAGGGCGATCTGCCGAACCAGCACCCCGCCGAGCGACGCGTCGGGTCCTTCGTGCAGAAGCTCTTCGGACGAGCGCCGCGCGGGTGGGCGCAAGGCGATGGTCAATGCGGGCAACATGTCGGTGAGGAGGTTGACCAGCAGGAGCTGCCGCGCACCCAGCGGGGATGCTCCGGCGATCGCGGTCGACGTCAGGACGAAGCCCACCTCGCCCAGGTTTCCTCCGACCAGGATGGCCAGGGCGTCACGCACCGACGTCCACATGGCCCGTCCTTCGACGATGGCGTCGACGATCGTCTCGATCCTGTCGTCGAGCACCACGAGATCGGCCGCGTCCCGTGCGGCCGGCGACCCGTGTCCTCCGAGGGCGATGCCCGTATGCGCGAGCCTGATGGCCGGAGCGTCGTTCGCTCCGTCGCCCGTCATGGCGACCGTGCGGCCGATCCGCTGGAAGGCGCGCACGATGCGCATCTTGTGTGCCGGGGTGACCCGGGCAAAGACGGTGGCCTCAGCCACTGCAGCGTCGAGGATGCCGTCATCCCACGAATCGACCTCGGGCCCGGTGACCACCTTCGTCCCGTTGGAGATCCCCAGTTCGGCGGCAATTGCGGCCGCGGTCGATGGGTGGTCGCCGGTGATCATGACGACGGAGACACCGGCCGCCCGCAGGTCCGCCACCGCGGTGGCGGCGGTCGGGCGCACGCTGTCGGCCAGGCCGAGGAATCCCAGCAGCTCCATGCCGGCGACCCTCTCGTCGGCGAGCTCCGCGCGTGCGCTGGCTCCCCTCTCGGCAACGGCGAGGATCCGCAGCCCCTGGCCCGCCAATTGCTCAACGTGCTCATCGAGCTGGGCGCGTCTGCGCCGATCGAGCGGGACCGCACCGGCGGGCCCCCGCCACGTCGTGCACCGTGGGAGCACGGTCTCGGGCGCGCCCTTCACCACGACCCGCGGCCCACGCGGGCTGTCACCGACCACCGCGTGGTATCCACGGACCGGTTCGAAGGCCAGCTCTCCAAGGAGGCTCCAGCCCCCGAGCCCGGCGGGGACTGCCACACCGGCGGCTGCGCCGCCTTCGATCACGGCTCGATCGGTGGCGTGGGGGAGGCCTGCGTCGCCCTGGGGGACCGGACTGGCGCGCAATGCCGCTGCCAAGACATCGCGTGACCGTGCCGCAAGCTGGCCGGTGCGCCGCAGCGTCTGTCCGTCCGAGACGCCTTGGAGGGCGATCCGGCCGGCGGTGAGCGTGCCGGTCTTGTCGAAGCAGAGCACGTCGACGCGACCGAGTGCCTCGATCGTTCTCGGGTTGCGCACCAGCACGCCGCGTCCGGCGAGCCGCTTCGCCGCCGCGAGCTGGGCCACGGTGGCCAGGAGGGGGAGTCCTTCGGGCACCGCGGCGACCATGAGGCTCACGCCGGACGTGACCGCGGCGCGTGCGGACCGACCTCGAAGCATTCCGAGCCCGATCACCGCTGCTCCGCTGGCGGCGGTAACGGGAACGGTGGCTTTCACGAGGGAGTTCAACCGGGTCTCGACGCCGCTGGGCGGGGGGTCGGGCGCGTCCACGAGCGTGCGGCCTACCTCGGTCTGGTCCCGCACAGCGACCACAACGGCCAAGGCGCTCCCCGTCACCACGACCGACCCCTCGTAGGCCATGCACGTCCGGTCAGCCAGCGCGGCTCCGGCCACGGGCTGACTCTGCTTGGACACGGGAAACGCCTCACCGGTGAGCGCTGACTCGTCGATCTCGCATCCGAGGGCCACGATTACGCGGCAATCGGCCGGGACCACGTCACCGGCCTTCAGCTCGAGGACGTCTCCTTGCACGAGTTGCGCCCTCTCCCTGGACATGACGCGGTCGTCCCGCCGTACGTCGACACGCGTGGCCGTTGCTTCCAGCAGCCTGCGCATGGACGATGCGGTGCGCACGCGCTGGATCGCGCCGATCGTGGCGTTGACGGCAGTGACACCGGCCACCAGGCCGGCGTCGGTGGCCGATCCCACTGCGGCGGCCAGACCGGCTCCGGCGAGCATGACGGGGGTGAGCGGGTTCGACAGCTCGGCAACAGCGGCTTGGGGCAGCGTCACTCTGGACGGCCCGTCGGACGGCAAAGCCGCATGGCGGCGCGCTGCTTCGGCGGCCGGCAGGCCCCGGCGTGACGAGCCGAGGATCCCAAGGACGGCTTCCGGAGCCATCCCGTGCCATGCGATCTCGGTCACGGGCGTCGGGATCGGGCGCTTCCCGAGGGAGGAGGCCGCCAGCGTGCCCGTCACCTGGGCGGCAAGCGCGGCCACGTTGACAGGCACGGCCGCGCGCCGCGACGAGCTCCTGGCCGGTCCCAGCATTGCCCACCCGGCGCCGGTGGCGGATCCAGTGATGGAGATCGCGACGCTGCGCCGGCTCACCGAGCCTGCCACCGCCACCGCTTCCACGATGAGGTGCGCGTCGGCGAGCCCGGGGCGGGTCAGGAGCGCAGCACCCCACGGAGGGTGCGCGCCGTGCCCGTCCACGCCCACACCCACATCCGCAGCTCTGAGGGCGGTGTGCGTCGATCCACCCGACACCAGCAGCACCCCCAGGCCCTGGCCCTGTAGCGCGCGTACCGAACCGGCCAGCCGGGTCCCCCCGGCGACCACCTCGTCGGCCTCGAGCCGGGGACCAAGGCCGCTCGCCCTCCCGGCGACGACCAGCTTGAGCTCCTGGCGGCGCACGAGGCGGGCGATGGCCTCGGCCAAAGGGTCGAGCTCCGGTTCGAGCGAGATCGTACCGAGCAGGTCGTTCGACCGGGCGATGCCGAGGATCCGTGACCCTCTCGCCAGCTGGCGTCCAGCAGGCACGCCAGCCCGGCGCCCGGCAGGCCCGTCCTCCAGCTGCGCCTTGATGTCGTGCAGGGGGCCCAAGGTCCATGCTCCGCGCCGCGCCACGCGATCTGGCCGGTTGGGATCGAACAGGGTGAGCGCCTTGCTGGCAACCATGTCCGCGTCGTGGTCATGGACCGGGGTCACGGTGCCGAGGATGTGCCGGCCCGTGCCGAGTACGGGCGCGTCGAGCACGACTGCGTCGATCCGGTCCAGCCGACGCAGCGCGGCACGGTCGAACACCACGAGATCGCGCCTGGCGAGCTCGCGCGAGAAGCGTGCTGCGAAGGCTTCGCGCCCGTGACGCGCTCCCTTGGGAACGCCCGCGGTGACGATGCCGCCCGAGCGCCAGGTGCGCCCGGACAATGCGAGCGCCGCCGCCGCCGCGATGGTACCGGCGCCTGCCGCGTCGGCGTAGGACTCGACGGGGCCGGATCTGAGGGGATGCTGGCGTTGGGGCACCGTCGATGGCGCGACGCGCTCGTCGCAAGGCCTCTCGCAGAGCTCCGGTTCCCGGCGCTCCCACGCGCGGCGGTTCGCCTGCAGTTCGGCGAACTGATTGGCCCGGTGCGTGATGTCGGCCAGCAGAGCGAGCGGCCCCTGAGAGAGCGACTGCACGAAGGCGCTCGTCACGCCGAGCCCGAGGTCGGTGAAGGCCGGACCCACGTGCCGTTCGAAGAGGTGCCGGACCCGTGGTTCGTTCTCGGCGAGTGAGACGAGCGATCCCAGCTCTGCGGGGATGGGCGTTACCCGCAGGAACTGCCCGAAGGCACTCCCCCCCAGGGCCACGACATCTGCCGCCATGGCGATGGCCTGCCGGCGCAGCGGTTCGATATCGCCGGGATGCTCGGGACGGTCCTGAGGAAAGCGCTCCCCTTGGATGTCGTGAGCCTCTTCCACGCCCTCGATGACGCTGACGAGGTCCGCGATCGCCGGCCCGTCCGGGCCGAAGGACACGATGACCCGGCCGGCGACCGCGTTCACCTGCGCCCACCGGACTCCTTTGAGCGCCTCGAGTGCTCGCTCCACGTCACGTGCCAGCGCGTCGCGGCCTGGATGGTGCACGCCGCGCACTTCGATGTGCGCCCTGTCCGGGCCGGCCCAGAGTCGCCGCCTTCGGCCCGGGCCCAGCCGGTCGAGCGTGGATCCCAGCGCGGCACGCGGGATGGCCACCCCGGCGCGGAGCAAGCCGACCGGGTTCACCGGACCGATGCTGCGGGATCCGGGGACGTGCGGGAAGCGATCTTATGCGGCCTTGGGCAACGCAGGGCTTTCCCAGAGTCTCCACGAACCCGGGAGCCAGGCGAAGAGGCGGACCAAGGCGGCGCGAATCGCGATGGCCACCAGTTCGGCCACCAACAACTCGATGAGCAATTCCATCCCACACCTCGCGTCTCGGCCGTGCGCGGCCGGCACCGCTGATGATGGCAGTGCGAGGTGAACGCAGGGAGGACGTGGCGTAGCACCGCGGCGAACTCTGGGTAACCGTTTGGTGACCCGCACTGTGTGAACGTTGCTTTGCGGCAGCGTCGACGCGACGGAGCGCTCAACTGCGACGGTGCCGGGCGATCGCGACGCCGGTCCCGACAAGCACTCCCACCGGCCAGTCGATCGCGCCCAACGCGACCGCTGCGCACAATCCTCCGTAGAAGCCGAGCTTGACGACGGGCTCGGACAGGCGGAGGTGGACCACCGGGAGGACGACGCCGTCGGAGCGGCGCGCGTGCTCGGCCGGGGACCGACCGCTACGACCCGTCGGGCTCCTGCGCTCGGTCACCCACCCGTCTTACCCAGTTTCGGCCACCGCAATCACGAGCGGCGTGGTGGCCGGCATGCTGGGAGAGGGACGAGGAAGAGGCTGGCTGAGGTGGTAGAGCCGTTGGCGATCGCCTTGCCGCAACCCAATGGGCTCCGGGGGGACCGTAGAGTCGCTCGGTGCACGTCCGTTCCCTCGGGTACTCCACCGACCTCTCGGTGCTGAGAGCCGAGGGCTCGTCGGTGGAAGACGATGGCGATGCCATCGTGGTGGTGACGCTGCAGGAGCCGTCCTACTGGTGGGGCAACTTCGTGCTCGTGGCGAATCCGGAGAGCATCGGACGGGGCATCGGGTCCTTCACCCGCACCTTCCCGAGAGCCGCGCACGTTGCGATCGGCGTTGACGGGACCGACGGGTTCGTGCCGCCGGCGGACGCGCGTCTCGGCCTGGAGCCGGAAGTCAGCGTCGTGCTCACCGCGCCGCGGTTGGCGGCGGGGACCCCGGTCGACGCTGAGGTGCGCGCCCTGTCCACGGACCGGGACTGGGAAGGCCTCGTGGCGTTGCGGCAGGGCGACGGCCAGCCGGGTGCCGACGCAGCCTTCCATCGAGCGCGGGTTGCCGCGGCGGCGCGGGTCACGGGTACGGGCGCCGGCATCTACTTCGGGGCCTTCAGAGGAGGTCGGCTGGTCTCTTCGCTCGGAATCGTCTCCGATGGCTGCGGAACGGCCCGCTTCCAGCATGTCCTGACCCGCGCCGACCATCGCAAGCAGGGTCTCGCTTCCCATCTCGTGGCCACCGCCGGGGCCGTGGCCGGTCAGCGATGGGGCACCCGCCTACTGGTCATCACGGCCGATCCCGATGGCCCGGCGATCAACCTTTACCTGGCACTCGGCTTCGAGGAGGTCCAGCGACAGCTGCAGTTGGTGCGGGCGCCGGCATCTCGTTGAGCGCCGCAGGGGCGTGGTCGCCCGGACCCGGCCAGGCACCGCATGCGCCAATCTCGATCTAGCGTCTCTGGTGTCCACATGGCCCGCACGAAGACTTTGCGACACCACCGGGGGCGCCGCCGGGCGATCGTCGCCCTGCTCGCCCTGGGGGTCCTCTGCGGTGCAGAGGCGGTCCCGGCGGTGCCCGGTCACGCCCAGGCAGCCCTGGCCGGCCAACTTGCCGTGTCCGACGGGGGTGCCGCCCTGGCGACGGCCGCCCCGTTCCTGGCCTCCAAGCCGGCGGGCGGGTGCGGCCGGCTCGAGTCGGCGTTCCAGGTGGGCAGCGGTGTCTTCAAGGGGGACCACGTCGGGTGGTACGCCGCCGTCTGGCCGAGCTTCCAGGCGCTCGACGCCCTCTCCGTGTCCTCGATGGTCCCCGGCGGCCAGCACTGCGCTCTGGACTTCAGGCGCAACCTGGCTGCCATCGACGGCGTCTACTGGGACCGGTCCCTCCGCAGGTTCCCGCCCGCCTATGACCAGGGACCGCGCGCCTTCCACGTGCACTCCGACCTCCCCCGGGTGGACGACAGCCTCTGGATGGGCCTGGCCCTTATGTGGGCCTACGGCCAGTGGGGCGACCCGGCGCTGCTCCGGCGGGCAGAAACCGTCTTCGCGCTGGCCCGGCGCAATTGGGCCAGCCGGACCGGCGGGATCTACTGGGAGGTCCACGGGCCCGGCGCCACCAACCAGGCCAAGTCGGTGGCCTCGGCCGGCCCGGCCGTCATCCTGGGCGTGCAGCTCTACGCTCGGACCCACGACGTCGCGTACCTCCGCTGGAGCGAGCGGATCTATGGCTGGCTCCGGTCCACCCTGTTCGACCCGGGCACGGGGCTGTACGCCGACCACGTCAATGACAGCACGCATCCGGCCACCATCGATCGCACCACGTTCACCTATAACCAGGGAGTCATGGTGGGGGCCCTCGTGGCGCTCTCCACGGAGGACCCGGCCGCCTACCCGCTCTCCGGGGCGGTCAGGCTGGCCGAGACGGCGATGGCCTATTTCCGCCAGCACCGGACCTACGGCCAGCCCGCCTTTGACGTCATCTGGGCCGAGAACGCCGTGGTGCTGGCCGCCCGCTACAACCACCCGGCGTTCACCGCCCAAGTGAGGCGATCCCTCGAGCTGGCGCGCCGCGCCGCGCCGCCGCACCCCGGGGACCTGCTGGCGGCGAGCAGCGAGATGGCCATGAGCGCGTTGGCTCGGTTACCCCCGGGCGCCAGCCGGGGCCTGCTCTTCAGCCCCTGACCTGCCTGCACGCCGGGCCCCGCCGACCGCCGACTCCCCGATCCGTCTGCGATGGATGCCCCCGCGCCGGCGCCCGTCGGACCCTCCCGGGGTGCCCCCGCATGCCCGCCGTTCCGCGGCCTTGGCTGCCATGCGCGGCCGAACCGGCAAGAATGGCGGCGCGCGAACAATCGCGGATGGAAGCCGACCAGCCGACGGAGGCGACTCGTGGGTCAAGGGACGCAGGTGGACAGGAGCGTGTCCGCGTGGCGCGGAGGCGTCACGGCAGCGATGATCAACGGCCTCGCTCGCTGGACGCCCTACGTGGAGAGCGAGATCCAGGGGCTGCGGCAGCTGGTCCGCCCGGGCGACGTCTGCCTCGACATCGGAGCGGCGGCGGGCCTCTACACGATGGTGCTCTCCCAGCTGACGGGCCCGGAGGGGACGGTCCACAGCGTCGAGCCGCTACCGTTCGCCAACCTCCACCTGGCCCGGATCGTCAATGCCCGGCGTGCTCCCAATGTCCGCAGGCACTCGATCGCCCTCGGCGCCGAGCCGGGAGTGGACATCATGCACGTCCCGCTGGGTCGGTTCGGCTTCGTGACGGGACGGTCGTTCCTGGACCGGTCGTCGGGGGGCCCGGACCCCAACGTGGAGTTCACCGACCAGGTGGCGGTGGCTGTCACCGTGGAGACCCTGGACGCGCTGTGCGCACGGGAGGGGATCGAGCGGCTGCACTTCGTCAAGATCGACGTGGAGGGGGCGGAGCTCCAGGTGCTCGAGGGCGGCAGGGACGTCATCGCGGACTCCCGGCCTGTGTTGCTCATGGAGGTGGAGGCTCGGCACGCCGCCCGCTACGAGCACACGCCTGAGGAGGTCACCTCCTGGCTGTTCGACCTCGGCTACACCATGTACAGCTGGCAGCGTGGCTGGCGACCGGTGCGCTCCATCGACTCGGCCACCCGGAACTACCTCTTCCGATCCTCCCGGCAGGAGCGGGACGCCTCGGAGCAGGCGCGGGAGCCCCTGACCCTCCTGGCGGTGTGACGCCTGTGGGTGCCGGCCTTCCCGCCTCGGCGGACGTGCCCGGCGGCGGGGCCTCCTTCGGCGGCTCGCCCACGGCGGCCCGGACCCCGGCCGCTTCAACGCCCCGATAGGCTCTGGCTGTCGCAGCCCTTCCGACGCCGGCAGGGCCGACCCCGGCTCACTATGGACTGGCTCGTCATCGACGGACTGCGTTGCCACCGCTTCGGCAAGGAGGCAGGTGCTCCGCGAGCGGGGACCGGAGCCGCGGGGAAGCCGGCGTGACGACCGCTCCGCCCCGTACCGTCGCCCTGCTGCGCCCGGGCGACGACGGCCGTCCCCTCTGGCTCCAGTGGGCGCACGCCCCCCGACACCCCCTCGGGATCCGGGGACCGGCCATGGTCGCGGTCTGGATGGCCTTTGCGGCCTATGCCGTGCTCCTCGCCGTCTTCGCCCACGGTGCCGAGGCGGTCTGGGGAGAGTGGGCCGTCGGCGGCTACGGCGTCGCAGCTCTGGCCGCCGGACTGGGCTGGCAGCGGCGTCCGGGCGTGTCGCTCGCCGCCGCGCTGGTCGGATCGTTCGTCGTTCCCGCCGCGCTCCTGCCCCCCAACTGGGGAGCGACGTCCGAGGTGCGGGTGGTCGAGCGGGCCGCATCGCTGTGGTTGGCACACGGGTCGCCGTACCTGGCGTCCGGTCACCTGGAATCGTGGAAGTCGTACGACCCGTACCTGCCGGGCATGTCCCTGTTCGGGCTGCCCCACGCCCTGGGCGTCCCCGGCGCGTTGGGTGACCCCCTGGTGTGGATGGCGGCCGCAACCGGTCTCCTGCTCCTGGCGGCATTCCGCATGGCGTCCCGGGGTCCTTGGGGCTCCAGCGACCGGGGCCGCCGGGCGCTGCTTCGGGCCGTGCTGCTCCTGGCGTGCCCCGTCTTCGCCTTCCCGATGGCGCTCGGGGTGACCGACCCCTTGGTGATCGCCCTGATGTGCCTCGGGCTGGCTGCGGCGATGGGACGCTCGCCGGTGGCACCCGGCGGCGGTGCAGTCCGGGACGTGGACGGCGGCGGCGTGGACGCCGGCCGCGGTGCAGTCCGGGACGTGGACGCCGGCGGCGTCGTGCTCGCAGGGTTGGCGATCGGAGTCGCCTGCGCGCTGAAGGCCACGGCGTGGCCGGCCCTGCCCGTCGTGCTCGCCCTGGTGGCGGTGCGGGACGGCCGGCGCTCAGCGGCCCGCTTTGCCGTCGCCGCCCTTGGTGCCGCGGTCGCAGTGGTGGTCGTCACCGCCCCGGGGCTCCTCGCCCATCCCCGTGCCCTCTGGGAGAACATCGTCGCCTACCCGCTCGGGCTTTCCCGGCGGCAGACGACGGCGGCCAGCCCCCTCCCCGGGCACATCCTGGCCAGCGCCGGAGGCTTCGGGCACCTGGCGGCGATCGCCCTGCTGGCCGGGGCGGCGCTGGCAGTGGCCGTCTCCCTGGTCCGGTGGCCCCTGCGTGACGTGCGCCAGGCGGCGATACGGCTCGCCGTCGGCCTCACGGCCATGGTGCTGCTCGCTCCGGACGCCCGGTTCGGGTACTTCGCCTACCCTCTCGGGATCGTGCTGTGGCTGGCGATGGCGGGGGTCCGGCGAAGCCCGGGGGCCGCCCGGCAGCCTGGGGTGGCCCCGGCTGCTCAGCGCCGGGGACCGAGCCCGATCGCCCGGACGGCCTTGCCGATCTGGCGGTTGTCCTCGCGGTAGATGACGCGCCGCGCCTGGCGCTCCATCTCGCCCTCGGCGCCGCCCGCCAAGCCGCCACGCCGGTACCCGTGCTCGAACGCCTCCACGTTCCCGAGATCACGGGCGAAGCGGTACAGCTGCGACCTGGTCGTGCTCACGGCGCAGCGCCCACCTTGGTCCTCCGGTCGGCCAGGACCACCCGCTCCACGATGGCTCGTAGGGTCTCGGGGTCATCGGCGGCCTCCATCCGGGCCAGCTCGCCCGGGGGCACCGGGGCGCAGCCCATCCCGCCGTCTTCGTGGGACCGACGCCAGCAGAGCCAGGCCTCGCCCTGCGGGTCGCTCCCGTCTTCGTCCACCGCGTTGATGAGCGCCACCAGTTCGACCAGGCCGTCGGCGTCCACGTCGTAGTCGACCACCAGCATGCGCCCTCCCTCCGGCGATCGGAGGCTGCCTTCGGCGCGCCGGCGGCGCCTCGCCTGGTCAGCGGCCGCCAAACCATCCGGCGACGGCCGCGGCTGCGGCGTCGTCACGCCGGCGGAGCCCGTGGTCGCCTCCTTCGATCCACACGTGGCTCACCGGCGCGGGGATGGACCGGGTTGCCGCCGTCAGCTCTTCGGGGGACCCGAAGGCGTCACGGTCGCCCGAGACGAACAGGCAGGGGACGGTGATGGACGGGAAATGCGCCGTCCGCAGGGTGTCAGGCCGCCCCGGCGGGTGCAGCGGGTAGCTGACGAGGACCAGAGCGGCGGCCGCCAACCCCTCGGCCACGGCGATGGAGCACATCCTGGCGCCCATCGACCGCCCACCCAGGGCCAGCCGTTCCGTGCCCACGCCGAGCTCCGCAGCGAACCCGGTGGCCGCCCGCCGCACGGCGTCCACCAGCACGGGTTGGCGGTCAGGCGCCCGGCGACCGGCGAGGCGGTACGGGAAGTCCATGCGCCGCACGGCGATGGCCCGGGCGGTGAGCGCGGCGTCAAGGCTGAGGAGAGCCGGCTGGTCGCTCGCCGCCCCCGCGCCCGGCGCCAGGAGCGCTCCCGCCGGGAGCTGTGCGGAGCGGCGGGCCATCCCCAATGGTGGCGCATCCGTTGACGGCGGCACGGGAACGCGTCCAGGCTGGGGGCGGGGCGGCAGCGAGAACGGGGAGTGCCCATCAGCGATGGAGCGGCGCATCACCGGCTTCCACCAGGACGGCGAGGGGGAATGGGTAGCTGAGCTGGAGTGCGGGCACGGCCAGCACGTCCGCCACCGGCCGCCCTTCCAGCTGCGCCCCTGGGTGGTCACCGACGAAGGCCGCCGCCAGCGGCTCGGCTCGGCATTGGCCTGCCCGTGGTGCGACGAGGCCGACCCCGCCCCGCCCCGCCCGACCCCGCCCGACCCCGCCCCGCCCGACCCCGCCCCGCCCGGCCCCGCCCGGCCCGCTACCGCACCGCCCGACGACGACCTGGAAGAGGAGGGGGGCGACCCGGCATGTATGGCCCACCTTTTCTGTCCGGAGTGCGGGAGCTTCGTGGAAGGAGGCCACCTGGAAGGATGCCCGGCCGGAGGCGATTGACGGCGCGACCGACGGGGCGCCGCGCGCGTTCCACCGGCGCGGCCGCTCCCCACCGGCGTTGTTGGCACCGTCCGGCCGCTCTACGATGCGCCGGTCGGAGGATCGAACGGAAGAAGGGCGGCAGGTCCAACCATGGCGAACGCTGACGGCAGCGGGCTCTCGGCGGCCGAGATCGTGGAGCTCTCCAAGCGCTACACCCTCTTCGACTGGGCCGCCCAATCGAAGGTCGCGCCCCTGCCGGTGGCCTCGGCCGAGGGCGTGTACTTCTACGATCCCGACGGCAAGCGGTACCTGGACTTCAACTCCCAGCTGATGAGCGTCAACATCGGCCACGGTGACAAGCGGGTTGCCGACGCCGTCGCAGCCCAGCTCCGCCAGGTGGCGTACGTCAACTCGGCGGCCATGACCACCGAGGTCCGGGCGAGGCTGGGCCAGAAGCTGGCTCAGATCTTCCCCGGGGACATCGAGAAGAGCTTCTTCACCCTGGGGGGCGCGGAGGCCAACGAGAACGCCGTCCGCATCGCCCGGGCGGTCACCGGGCGCCACAAGATCCTGGCCCGCTACCGCTCGTACCACGGGGCCACGGCGGGGGTGATCACCCTCACCGGGGATCCGCGCCGCTGGGCCAACGAGCCGGGGATCCCCGGCGTCGTGCACGTCTTGGACTTCCACCACGGCCCCATGCGGGCCGAGGACTCGGCCGAGACGGCGCTGGCGGCGCTGGAGGAGACCATCGAGCTCGAAGGCCCGGGCACGATCGCCGCGTTCATCGTCGAACCGGTGACGGGGACCAACGGCATCCTCGTCCCGCCCGACGGCTACCTCCAGGGTGTGCGGGCCCTCTGCGACCGCTACGGCATCCTGCTCATCGCGGACGAGGTGATGAGCGGCTTCGGCCGTACCGGGACGTGGTTCGCGGTGGACCATTGGGGCGTCGTTCCCGACCTCATCACGTGTGCCAAGGGGCTCACCTCCAGCTACGTCCCGCTCGGGGCCGTAGGCATGCGCCCGCACGTGGCCCGGCACTTCGATGAGCACGTCTTCCCCGGCGGCCTCACGTACAACTCGCACCCCGTAGGGCTGGCCGCCGCCCTGGCCACCATTGCCGTCTACGAGGAGGACGGACTGATCGAGCGGGCCCGCACCCTGGGCGAGCAGATGCTCGTGCACCACGAGGAGCTGGCCGCCCGCCACCCGTCGGTTGGGGCCCACCGCAGCATCGGGCTGTTCGGATGCCTGGAGCTGGTGCGGAACCGGGCGACGGGGGAGCCGATGGCGGGGTTCAACTCCTCCAGCCCGGAGATGGCCGCGCTGGGCGCCTTCATGCTCGACAACGGCGTGTACGTCAACCTCCACTGGTACCAGGTCATGACCAATCCGCCGCTGTGCATCACCGAGGAACAGCTGGCCGAAGGATTCGAGATCCTGGACCGAGGCCTCGAGATCACCGACCGGGCCGTGGCGGGATGATGGCGTCGTTCTGGGAGCCCAGCCAGCCCGTGCTGGTGGAGGAGGTGGCCGGGTCCACCCGCCCGGCCGCCTATTACATGGCGGACACGCGTGACGGCCTCTACGCCCCCTACGTGGTGCGCACCCCGGCCGACGAGGGGACGTTCCCCTTCGTGTTCCTGGCCTACGGGAACGGCGGGGGCGGGATGGACTGGCTCCGCCGGTGGGTCCACACACGCCCCTACGTCACCGAGCGCCTCCTTGCCGCCGGGTACGCCTGCGGATGGTCCCGCTACCGCACCGAGGTGGACCTGGGCTTCAACCGGGGCGGCCCCCTCCGGGTGGACGGTCGCCAGGGCATGGAGCTGATGAACCGATCGCCGCTGGAGTTCGAGGACGAGCTGGCCATCTTGGAGCACGTTCGCCGGCATCCGAACGTCGATGGCGACAACCTCGGGCATGTGGGGGTCAGCCACGCCGGGGAGATGCTCTTCAAGCTGGCCTCACGCTATGACGGGGTCGTCCGGGCCGGCGTGGCGTGCGAGCCCGCGAACCATGAGTTCTTGGACCTCCGCCTGGACGACGTGGCGCCGGTCAACCCCGAGACCGGCCTCCGGAGCATCGAGGAGCTGCAGTTCCAGGATCCAGCGTGGGTCCGGTCCCGGATCAACCTGCCGGTGGCGATCGAGCGCATCGACGCCATCGACGTGCCCATGCTGGTGATGGGCAGGGACGAGGACCACCTGCAGGGCATCTTCCGGGTCAGCTACGAGCTGTTGCACGAGCAGGGCAAGGACGCGGAGTGGGTCTCCTGGGACCACCCGCTCCACGGCTACATCTTCCCGCCCCTCGCTGACGGGGAGCCCGACGCCGTACAGGTGGACGCCATCAGCGGACTCATCGAGTTCCTGGACCGGCACCTCAAGTCCAGCGGGGCTTAGCCGGATGCAGGCGCGCACCCTCGGGCGGACCGGCGCAGCGGTGAGCGTCCTGGGCTTCGGCGGCATGGAGCTGCGCGGGCCGCCCCGGGTGGCTCCGCTCAGCGACCAGCAGGCCGCAGCGCTGCTGGGCGCCGTGCTGGACGCCGGCGTCAACCTCATCGACACCGCCGTGGACTACGGCACGAGCGAGGAGACCATCGGGCGGGCCGTCGCCAGCCGGCGCGACGAGTACTTCTTGTGCTCCAAGTGCGGATGCAGCCTGGATCCGGGGGCCGGTGCGAACGGCCCCTACCCCCACGATTGGCGGCCCGAGGTCATCCGGGCCGGCGTCGAGCAGAGCCTCCGCCGCCTGCAGACCGACCGGCTGGACCTCCTCCAGGTGCACATGTCACCCAGCCGCTCGCAAATGGAGGCCGACGGGACGGTGGAGGCCATGCAGGCACTGCAGTCCGAAGGCTCGGTGCGCTTCATCGGGATGTCGGGCACCCTGCCCGAGCTTCCCGATCACATCGCCATGGGCGTCTTCGACGTGTTCCAGATCCCGTACTCGGCGCTGCAGCGCGAGCACGAGGGCCTGATCACCGCCGCCGCTTCGGCCGGCGCCGGCACCTTGATCCGCGGCGGGTCGGCCCGGGGGGCCACGGCCGAGGACAAGGCGTGGCAGCAGGGCCCGCTGGGCCAGCCCGAGGGGGAAGGCCGCCGCCGCTGGGAGGAGTCGGGGATCGAGGAGATCCTGGACGGGATGAGCCGCTTCGAGTTCGTGCTCCGGTTCACCATCAGCCACCCCAACCTGTCGAGCACCATCGTGGGCACGTCCAACCTGGAGCATTTCCGCTCCAACGTGGCCATCGTGGAGAAGGGTCCGCTGCCCACCGACCTCTACGAGGAGGCGAAGCGGCGCCTGCACCCTGGGCCGGTGTCAGCGGGGTAGAGGGCCGGGTCAGGCGGCCCCGCCGAAATGGTGGCAGGCGCCGGTCAGACGAGGCGCCGCTCCGTCGCCCAGTAGGTGAGCTGGTGGCGGGTGGAGAGCTGGAGCTTGCGGAGCACGGCGGACACGTGGCTCTCCACGGTCTTGACCGAGATGTGCAGCTCCCGCCCAACCTCCCGGTAGGTGTAGCCCCGGGCGATGAAGCGCAGGACCTCCCGCTCGCGCGAGGACAGCTGGTCGAGCTCCGGATCGACCGGCGGCGGATCGAGCGCCGTCCCGAAGGCGCCCATGCCGGCGAAGGCGTCGAGCACGAACCCGGCCAGCCGGGGGGAGAACACCGCGTCGCCGCCGGCCACCCGGCGGACGGCGTCCACGAGCTCGGGGCCCGAGATCGTCTTGGTGACGTAGCCGCGGGCGCCAGCCCGGATGACCCCGATCACGTCCTCGGGGGCGTCGGACACCGACAGGGCCAGGAAACGCACGTCGGGATGAGCGCCCCGCACCGCCTCGATCACCGCCTTGCCGCCTCCCTGGGGAAGGTGGACATCCAGGAGCACCACTTCGGGCGAGCGCTCGCCGATCATCTCGATGGCCGCCTGGACCTCGTCGGCCTCGCCCACCAGCTCCACCGCGTCGCCCAGCTCGGCCCGCACCCCCGCCCTGAACAGGTGGTGGTCGTCCACGAGGAAGACCCGGGGGCGGCCGCCCGCGGCCGGGCCGGAGCCCGCCGTTTCGGTCACCGGCCCGGAGCCCGCGGCATGGCCAGTTCGACCTCGGTCCCGCTGCCCACTGCCGTGCGGAGCTCGGCCCGGCCGCCGTTGCGGAGCATTCGCGCCTGGATGGACTCGGCGATGCCGTGGCGGTCCCGTGCCACCGCGTCGGGATCGAAGCCGTTCCCGCGGTCCCGTACGAACAGCGACACCCGGGCCGGCTCGACCTCGGCGTAGAGGGAGATGGTCGGCGCGCCGGACCACTTTGCCGCGTTGACCGTCGCCTCGCGGGCCGCGTCGAGAAGCGCCCGCAGCGGGTCGTCCAGCGGGCAGTCGCCTACCGTGACGACCTCGACGGGCACCCCGTGGCTCTCCTCCACCTCCCTGGCCACCAACTGGACGCCCCCGGCCATGGTGGCAGCCCTGTCGCCCACCGCGGTCGGGATGTCGCCTTCGAACAGCCACGCCCGCAGCTCCCGTTCCTGGGAACGGGCCAGCCGCACCACCTTCTGCGGGTCGTCCGCCGCCCGTTGGATCAAGGCCAGGCTCTGGAGGACCGAGTCGTGGACGCGCGCCGCCATGTCCGCCCGGTCCTCGGCCCGGAGACGGGCCTGGCGCTCGGCAACGAGGTCCCGGATGAGCCGCAGCCACCACGGTCCGAAGATCACGACCACCGCGGCAGCAACGGCCAGGACCCCCACCGCGGAGCGGAACGGCCCCAACGGGTGGGTGTGGTGCGCTTCGAGGCCCCCGATGCCCACGAAGAGGAGCAGCACGCCGAGACCGAGCCGCAGCCCCATTCGGCGCCACCGCCGTGACGAGCGGGTTCCGGCGTGGACCACCGGCTCGGCCGCCTCACGGAGCCACGCCCGCTCCTCTGGGTCGCTGTTGCGCCAGAGGAGGACCCCACCGGCGCCAAAGAGGAAGACGGGCCAGGCGAGGGAGGTGAGCACGGTGAGGTGGAGCGCGGAGCCCACCGCCATGGTCACCACGAGGGCCGGCAGGAAGGCCAGCGCCAGCAGGATCCCCTGGCGGTCGCGGACCACCCGGACACCGATGCTCCGGTCCTGCCCGTCCATTGGCATGAGGATCCACGCCGCCACGTACAGGGTCAGTCCCCAGCCGCCGGCCAGGGTGGCGATGACCAAGGCGATACGCACGAAGGTGGCGTCCACCCCGAACCGGCGTGCCACACCCCCTGCCACTCCGGCGAACAGCCGGTCGTCCCGGCTCCGCCGCCACGAACGGTGGCTGTTACCCCGCCGCCTGCGGCCCCGACGGTGCTGCCATGCCGGATCCGCTGTGGCCGGGCCTTGGCCGGCTGGATCGAGTGGGGGCGGTTCCCAGGCGACCCGACGCGCATGCTGGCCTGCCGGCGCATGGGGCGGCCACCGATCGGCGGGCCCCGCCCGGGGCGAACCCGGGCCGGGCGACCCCCGCCTGGAGCGGGGCGCGCCGGGGCCGGCCGGACCAGGGCGATCGGCCGGCGCGAGGACCCCTCGGGACGGGTCGGGCTGCTCAGGACTCCAGGCGATCCCTTGATGATCGCGCCGGCCAGGGCTTGCAGCCATCCGGGAACCCCCTGACGAGCGCGGCCGGCGCGAGCGGCCCGGTCCGGGTGGGATCAGGGCCTCACCCGATGGCCGGCGCATCGGGTGAGGCGCAGTATCGCGGCATGGAACCAACGAGCACCGCCCGCCCGCTCCGGGGCACCGGGATCCGCGCCCTTCGCCGGTCCACCGGCGAGCGCCTGGTTGCCGGCGTGGCCGGCGGTCTGGCCGAGTACTTCGATGTGGACGTGCTCCTCGTGCGCGTGGCCTTCGTGGCGCTCGCCCTCCTGGGCGGGCTGGCCGTGCCGCTGTACCTGGCGGCCTGGCTGCTCGTCCCCGAGGAGGGCGCCAACGAGAGCGTCCTGGACCGCCTGCTCCCGCACGTCCTGGGGGAGATCCACGAACGGAGGAACGATGGCACGGCGCGCTGACGCATTCGGGACGCCCTGGGGCGGCCGATCGTGGGATCCGTCGCTGCGGGTGGGCGACGCCGAGCGCAACGAGGTGGCCGAGGCGCTGTCCCAGCATTTCTCGGCCGGGCGCCTGGACCATGCCGAGCTCAAGGAGCGGCTGGACGGAGCCATGTCTGCCAAGACCGGAGGCGATCTAGCCGGCCTGCTGGATGACCTTCCCCCGCTACCCGGCCAGCAGCCGGCGGCGGTCCCGGTGCGGCACCGCCGCCGGGGGGGCGCCCTCCTGCTCGGCATCGCGCTCCTCGCCCTGATGGCCGCCCCGTGGAGGGTTGGGGCCGTTGCGTGGCACGCCGGGCCGTGGATGCCCTGGATGTGGTTCCCGCCCTTCCCGGTGCTCGTCTTCGGCGCCGTCGCCTTCATGCTGTGGCGCCGGTCACGCCGGCGGCGCTGGCACAGCGAGATGCGCTGACCGCCGGCACCGCCTCACGCTCATGTGACGGGAAAGCGGGCCTGCCCGAGGGGGGCACGGGGCTCCAGCGGGTTGTACCCCGGCACCTGCCCGACCGGCGTGTCCAGGTACACCTTGGCCTCGGGGGGCTGGCCGAATCGCCCGTGGCTCCAGCGGATCTCCACGTGGCCGTCTACCTGCCGCTGCTCGCCCGTGGCCTGCACGGTGTAGCGGGCCCGCCAGTCCACCCGGGGTTGGCCGGCGTCGGCCGGCTGCACCGACAGCCCGGTGCAGCGGTAGCGGTCGTGCCAGTCCAACGGCGTGTCCACCCGGAGCCGCAAGCTGTCGGTCCCGTGGGAACCGAGGAGGAAGTAAGGGGCGCTTCCGATCCGCAGCAAGCGGCAAAGCATCCGCTCGGGGTCCACCGCGGCCAGGGCCGTCCGCCACCGCTCGGCCGAGCGGGCGCTCACGTGCGCACAGAGCGCGCCGTACGCCGGGCGTGCCGCCTCGGGGTACCGCCGACCGGGCAGGGCATGCCGGAGCCGCTCGCGGTCCGCCGAGGAAAGGTCGACCGCCGCGGCCGGGAGACCCTCGAGCGCGGTCGCCTCCTGGCACGCGGCGTAGAGGTCCTGGTACGCCTCGGGCGCCACCGCCGCGTACCAGTCGCCGTGGTCCCAGGTCCCGGTGGTGGCCAGGAGGCCGTCGAAAAGGCGCGCCGGCGAGGGGTTGGCCACGTTGGCCGACAGGTACTTGCAGCTCACGAGATACACGTGGTCGATCCGGAGGTCGATGGGCGCCACCTCGTCCCCGCCGGGGCGCCGCCCGCCGGTCCATTCCACGAGATGGGGAGGGCGACCACCCAGCCCGTCGGTCGCCGCAGCGAACGCGCGCCCGTTGCCGTAAGCGGTCCGGAAGTCTTCCCGGTAGGCGTCGCCGGCCAGCAGGCGCTCGAGCTGGTCCCAGGTGCCGGCCGCAACCCGCAGGACGGGCGACCGGCTGGCGACGGCACGTGCGAGGTCCGGGAAGGGCAGCGTGCCGAGGGCCGTCGCCAGCTCGGTCACGAGGGTGCGGTCAGCGACCACCGCGACGCCGGCGCCGCCCGTGCCCGTATCGCTCGAGTCGCTCCAGGTCCGCCGGGAGCGGCAGGGCCACGACGTCGTACACCGGCGACGCCTTCCCGGTGCCGGTGACGGCGGTGAGAGCCTTTCCACCGGCACTGTTGGGCGCGGGCTTGTCGGTGGTCAGGAGCACGTAGCGGGAGCCCGGCCGGGTGTGGTGGACCACGGTGGCCTTGCCCACGGCCCGCCACAAGGCGTCCGTGCGCTGGAGGCCGGCCCGGGTGACGGAGAAGGCGCCGTACACGTCGAACAGCCACTCGTCCCCGGACTGGTCGCGGGCCACGAAGTTGACCTCCACGCCGGCCTCGAGCCGCTGGGACTCCCCGGCGATCTCGAACCCCGCAGCCACGAGCACCCACTTGGCCAGCTCCCGGGCCCGGCGTCCTTCCCGCGCCGCCCGGGCGTGGATCGTCTCTCCGGGCTCGGGAACCGCAGGGACGGCAGGCAGCGAGGGGCGGGCCGCGCCGGCGGCTCGAGCGGCTTCCCGGGCCAGTCGTGCCCGTTCTGCGCCCACCCGGGTCCGGGCGGACGCCACGTAGCCGGCGTCGGTGTCGAAGCCGACGAAGCGGCGGTCCGTGCGCACAGCGGCCACCGCCGTCGTTCCCGATCCCATGAACGGGTCCACCACCAGGTCACCCCGGTACGTGTAGAGGTCGATGAGCCGTTGGGGGAGCTCGACGGGGAAGGGTGCTGGGTGCCCCACCCGAGTGGCGCTCTCGGTGGGCAGCTCCCACAGGTCCACGGTGGCCTCGAGGAACTCGTCGCGGAAGATGGTGGCTTCCGACGGCAGGCCCCGCCGGGCCCGTTCGGCGGGGGCCACGGCCCGGTCGAACCGGCCCTTGGATGCCACCACCACCCGCTCGGTCAGATCCCGCAAGACGGGGTCGCCCGGCTTCTGGTAGGTGCCCCAGGCGCAGTTGCCGGCCGCCCCCCGGGCCTTCTGCCAGACGATCTCCCCTCGCAGCAGCAGCCCGGCGTCCTCCAGGATGCGGATGACGTCGGCCGAAAGGCTCCGGTAGGGCTTGCGGCCGAGATTGGCCACGTTGACCGCGATGCGCCCCCCGGGCTCCAGGGACTCCGCACACGCGGCGAACACGCCGGACAGCATCTCCAGGTACTCGGCGTAGCCGGCGGGCACGTGTCCCTGCCCGATGGCGGTCTCGTACGCCTTGCCCGAGTAGTAGGGCGGCGACGTGACCACCAGTGCCACCGAACGCTCCGCCAGCGTCCGGGGCAGTTCACGGACGTCCCCGTGAAGGATCTCGTCCACCACCGGGCGGTCATCGGGGTGGCAGACCCGGTCATCGTCGCTGATGGCGGGGGCGGAGAAGCGGCGGTAGAACTCGCTCGAGTCGTGGCTCTCCCGGCGGCCGACCCCGAAGACGGACGTGGTCGTGCCGGCGCGGCTGCGCCGGCGGAGCGGCTTGGGGGAGGGCACGGCGGTCACCTGGCCTGACGATACCCGGCCCCTGTGACGGGCCCAGGGACCGCCACCAGACGGGACCGCCACGGCACGGGATACTCGGCCCGTGCCGCGCAGCCCTGCAGCCGAGATCGTTGCCGGGGTGGAGGCGCGGCTGGCCGCCGCCGGATGCATCGCCGCCGCCGAGGAAGCCGGCGAGTTGCTGGCGGCCGTCGGACCCCGCGCCGCGGCGCTGGAGGAGGCGGTGCGCCGCCGGGAAGCCGGCGAGCCGCTGGCCTGGATCACGGGCCTGACGCGCTTTTGCGGCCACCAGGTCCGCGTGGATCCGGGGGTCTACGTCCCCCGCCCGCAAACGGAGCTCCTGGCCGAGCGGGCCGCCGCCCTCCTGGCCGAGCGGGCCGCCGCCGGCTGTGCCGGCTGTACCGGTGCGGCGCGGGCCGTGGACCTTTGCACCGGGGCCGGCGCGGTGGCGCTGCACTGCCAACGGTCGGTACCCGGCGCGGCCGTCGTCGGTGTGGACGTCGACCGCCGGGCCGTCGCGTGCGCCCGGGCCAACGGCGTGACCGCCGTCCTGGGCGACCTGGGGAGTGCGCTGGGCGACGAGTGTGCCGATGTGGTGACGGCGGTGGCTCCCTACGTTCCGACCGCCGCCGTGGCCTTCCTCCCCGCCGACGTCCGGTGCTACGAGCCCCGGGCCGCGCTCGAGGGCGGGGTCGATGGGCTGGCCGTCGTACGGCGGGTGGTGGCTGAGGCGGGCCGGCTGCTGCGGCCCGGCGGCTGGCTGCTGGTCGAGCTCGGCGGCGAGCAGGATGCGCTGCTCGCGCCGGCGCTGACCCGGCAGGGGTTCCGAGACGTGGCCCCCTGGGAGGACGAGGAGGGCGACCTGCGCGGCCTGGCCGCCCGCCTCGTCCGCCCGGCGTGAGCGCGACGCCGGGTGACGCCGCCCGGCCCCCGTACACTGCCGCGGTGGACTCGAATCCCCGCATCGCCCCACCCGGCGGCCCGGGCATCCCCGTGGACGTGGCCACGCTCGAGCGCATCGCCGAGCGCGTCTTGTGGCTTGCCGTGCGCATGGTCGACTACGCCAACCACGACCGCCCCCGGCCGGACGGGCTGAAGGTCGGCGGCCACCAGGCCTCCTCGGCGTCGATGGTGTCGCTGATGACGGCCCTTTGGTGGGGCTTTCTCCGCCGGGAGGACCGGGTGTCGGTGAAGCCGCATGCCTCGCCCGTGCTGCACGCCATCAACTACCTGCTTGGCACCCTGGACCGCCGCTACCTGACGGAGCTGCGGGCATTCGGGGGATTGCAGTCCTACCCCAGCCGGACCAAGGACCCTGACCCGGTGGACTATTCGACGGGTTCGGTCGGGCTGGGCGCGGTCGCCCCCATCTTCGGGGCCGTCACCTCCCGGTACCTGCACGCCCACTTCGGGACGCCCCAGGACGGCCGCTTCGTCTCCTTGGTCGGGGACGCGGAGCTGGACGAGGGCAACATCTGGGAGGCCGTCACGGACCCTGTGGTCCAGGGCCTGCACAACGTGCTGTGGGTGGTCGACCTGAACCGCCAGAGCCTGGACCGGGTGGTCCCGGGGATGAAGGTGGCCCACCTCGAGCGCCTCTTCGACGCCAACGACTGGCAGGTGGTGGAGGCCAAGTACGGGCGCCGGCTCCGGGCGCTCTTCGACCGGCCCGAGGGCCCGGCGCTCCGGCGGCACATCGACGAGATGGCCAATGAGGACTACCAGGGGCTGTTCTCGGTCCCCGGGGCCCAGGTGCGCGACCGCTTCCTCACCGGTGCCGACCCGGCGGTCAAGCGGGCCATCGAGGACGTGCCGGACGCCGAGCTCCGCCGGACCCTGACGGACCTGGGCGGCCACGACGTCGCGGAGCTGCTGCGGGCGTTCGGCCAGGTCGCCTGGGACCGCCCGGCGGTCGTGTTCGCCTACACGGTCAAGGGATGGGGGCTGCCCATCGCCGGGGACCGACTCAACCACGCCGCGCTGCTGACGCCGGCCCAGATCGAGGAGCTGCGGCGCTCGGCCGGCCTGGACCCGGACTGCGAGTGGGAGCGCTTCGACCCGGCGTCGGCCGAGGGACGGCTCTGCGCCGAGGTGGGTCACCGGCTCGGGCGTCCGGCCCCGCCCCGCCGGGATCTGTCGGGCTCCGTGCCCCGGCACACCGGGGCCCGCGTCGGCAAGGTCACGTCCACCCAGGAGGCGTTCGGGCGCGCCCTCTCCGAGCTGGCCCGCAGCCCCGAGGTGGCCAGCCGGATCGTCACGGCCTCCCCGGACGTCACGATCTCGACCAACCTCGGGGGATGGGTCAACAAGGTCGGCGTCTTCGCCCCCACCGCTCGTCCCGAGCCGGCGGGTGAGAACCAGCTGCTTCGCTGGGTGGAGGGCCCGAGCGGCCAGCACCTCGAGCTGGATCTGTCGGAGATGAACCTGTTCCTGCTGCTCGGCCAGCTCGGGTCGGCCGGGGAGGATTTCGGCGAGCCCCTGGTCCCGATCGGCACGGTGTACGACCCCTTCGTGCTGCGCGGCCTGGACGCGTTCGTCTACAGCCTCTACGCCGGTGCCCGCTTCATCGTGGTGGGCACGCCGGCGGGGATGGCCCTGGGCTACGAGGGTGGCGCGCACCAGTCGATCATCACGCCGTCGGTGGGGGCCGAGCTGCCCGCCACCTGCTTCTACGAGCTGGCCTACGGCACGGCCGTGGACTGGGTCCTGTGCGAGGCCGTGCGCAACGTGCTGGCACCGGAGGGCGAGTCGGCCTACCTGCGGCTGTCGACCCGTCCGGTCGACCAGGAGCCGTTCGAGGACCTGCGCCGGAGGGTGGGGGACGAGCAGCTGCGGGCCGATGTCCTGGCCGGTGGCTACCGGCTGGTGGAGGGCCTGGACGCCGCCCCCGGCGGGGACGTGGTCCACCTGGTGGCCTGCGGCACGGTCCTGCCGGAGGTGATGGAGGCCGCCGCGCTCCTGTCGGCCGAGGGCGTGGCGGCAAACGTCGTGGATGTCACGTCCGTGGACCGGTTGTTCCGCCAGTGGCGGGCCGCGGCAACCGGTGCGGTGCGGAGGGCGGGACGGGCGGTGGCACCGCCCCAGATCGAGCGGCTCTTCCCCGCGGCCGAGGCTGCAGCGCCGATCGTGACGGTCCACGACGGGGCACCTCACACGATGGC
>DAHUZE010000005.1 GCA_027306755.1 Acidimicrobiaceae bacterium
ACCATCGTGCTGGCCAACCGCTCGTACGCCATCTTGCAGTTCGAGCTGGCCCGCGTAGGGGCCAGCGGGGAGGGCGAGCGCGCAGGCGCCATGCTGGACCTCCACCGGCCGGCGTTGAACTTCGTGGACCTGGCCACCGGAATGGGCGTGCCGGCCTGCCAGGCCCGCACCGCCGACGAGTTGGTCGACCTCCTCGGCCGCTCGCTGCGCACCGACGGGCCATCGCTCATCGAGGCGGTCTTGGCGCCCTGATCCCCGGAGCGGGAGCGTCACCCGGAGCGGGAGCGTTAGCCGGCCGGGCGGCGGCCTGCGGAAGGGCGGCGGCCTGCGGAAGGGCGGCTTCCGACCGCTCCCCCATTCGCTCGAGCTCGCGGTTGAGCTCGGCGCCGAAGAGGAGCACCACGGAGGTCAGGAAGAGCCACAGCAAGGTGACCGCCACGCCGGCCAGCGCCCCGTAGGTGCGGGACTCGTGCCCGAAATGGTCGAGATAGAAGGAGAACGCCAAGGAGACCAGGACCCAGCCCACAGCGGCGAGCGCTGCGCCGGGGCTCACCCACTCCCAGACGAGGCGCTCGCGGGCCGGACCCGCGCTGTAGCAGGCCGACACCAGCAGCGTCACCAGGACCAGCGAGCCGCCGTAGCGGATGACGTCCAGGACGGGCTGCACCGCCCCCGGGACCAGCTGGGCCAGGGGACCCCCCAGTACCAGCAGGACCGAGGCGACCCCGCCGAGGAGCACGGTGGTCCCGAGGAGCGGGAGGGCCATCAGCCGGCGCCCGAGGAGGCCGCGGTCCCGGGGAACCTCGTATGCCACGTCCAGGGCCACCTGCAGGGCGGCCATGGCCTCCACCGCGCTCCACAGGGCTACAGCCAGGCCGAAGACGACCTCGGCCACGCTCGTGGACTGGGCGGGCGGCCGGAGCAGGTCCCGGTTGACGATGCCCGACATCTGGCTCGGCAGCAGGACGCTGGTGTCGTGGACCAGCGTGTGGAGCTCGCCGCCGGACAGGCCGATCATGTCCAGCAGGCCGACGGTGGCGATGAGGACCGGGAGCAGCGCCAGGAACTCGTGGAAGGCCAGGCTGGCCGCCACCATGGTGACCCGGTCCCGTGCCGATTCCCGGACCACCCGCAGCATCATGGAGGGAAGTTGCTTCGGCGGGATGCGCCACAGCTGCTCCCGGAACCGCAGGGTCTCGTGAGGGGCGCTTGCCATGCGCTCCTTCTACCGTCATTGCCGCCTTCCGCACCATCGGATCGCAGCTGAGACTCCCCTGCGGGGTGGAGCGCACATAAATTTCCTCCTTGCCGAACGCCCGCGGGGCGAGCCGAGTCGTACACTTCTGCCCGTCACGTCAGGCGATGGCGGATTTGCGCCGGGGGGAGCCCCGCGAGTTGGCGATGGTTGCAGCTTCCCAGGCCGTTCCCCAGGGCTTGCCCGGCATCCGGCCGGTCGCCCTCTCGTTCGACGGCGTCACCCACCGCTACGGTCAGCGGACCGCCCTCGACCAGTTGCAGCTGGAGGTGACCCAGGGCCAGGTGGTGGCCCTTCTGGGGCCCAACGGCGCCGGCAAGTCGACGACCATCTCCATCCTGCTCGGGCTGGTCCGACCCCGCGAGGGGAGGGTGGAGGTGCTCGGCAGCGATCCCCGGCGGGCGGTCGCTGACGGCCGGGTGGGCGCCATGCTGCAGGCAGGATCGGGTGTCGGCCTCCCGCCCGGGGTCCGGGTCGCCCAGGTGCTCGGCCTGGTCCGCCGCCTCTACCGCCGGCCGGCGCCGCTCGAGTGGATCGTCGAGCGCGCCGACATCGGCCCCCTGCTCCGCCGGCGCACCGACCGGCTGTCCGGCGGCCAGGCACAGCGCGTGCGCTTCGCCATCGCCATCGCCGGCGGGCCCGACATCCTCTTCCTCGACGAGCCGACCTCGGCCATGGACGTGGAGTCCCGCCGGGGCTTCTGGACGATGATGCGGACCTTCGGCGACGAGGGCCGCACGGTGGTCCTCGCGACGCATCACCTGGCCGAGGCCGACCAGATCGCCGATCGGGTCATCGTGCTCAACCGCGGGCGCCTGGTGGCCGACGGACCGAGCGCCACGCTCAAGGCGGCAGTGGCGACCCGGCGGGTCCGGTTCGTCACCGACCACCCCGACGCCACCGGGCTCTCCCGGCTGACGGGCGTCACGGACGTCACCGTCTGCGGCACCGGGGTGTCGCTCGACTCGCTCGACGCGGACGCGACCATCCGTGACCTGGTGGCTCGGGAGGTCCATTTCCGTGACCTGGAAGTGACCGGTGCCGGACTGGAGCAGGCTTTCGTGGCGGTCACCGGCTGCGGGGTGGCTGCGCCGCCAACGGGCGGCGCAGCGGCGGGCGGCGCAGCGGCGGGAGGCGGGGGGTGAGCCTGCACCTGGTGGGCGAGCCGCCGGCGGACGCCCCTGCGGCGGGACTCGTCCCGGTCGGCCTCCCAGTGGACCAACCGGCTGGGCGCGACGGCGCCGAGGCGGGCGACGCGCGGCGCGGCCGCCTCGCCCCCCTGTGGGCCTTCGCCAGCTTTGAGGTCGGCCGCCTGGTCCGCAGCTGGAAGTTCCTGGCCATCACCGTCGGGTTCCCCGTCGTCTTCTACCTGCTCTTCCTGAGCGACCACACCGCAGGGAGGATCATCGACGGCACCGTCGCCTGGCGCGTCTACCTCATGGTCTCGATGTGCTCGTTCGGGTCGCTCGTTGCCGCTCTGAACGCCGGGGGCACCCGCCTCTCCATGGAGCGGGCCTCGGGCTGGGCCCGCCAGCTCCGGGTCACTCCCCTGCCCGCGTGGTCCTACGTGACCACCAAGATCGTGGCCAGCATGCTGGTCACCCTCCCGGTGATCGCCCTGGTGGAGGTGGTGGGCGCCGGCTTCGGAGGAGTCCGCCTCTCCGCGCCGGAGTGGGTGGGGCTCACGGCGCTGCTGTGGGCGACGTCGCTGCCGTTCGCCGTGCTGGGCGTGTTCGTCGGGTTCCTCGTGGCCACGGATGCCGCCTTCCCGGTCGTGACCGGGCTCATGTTCGTCCTCGGGTACTTCGGCGGCCTTTTCACGCCCGTCGGCTTCATGCCCCGGGCGCTGCAGATCGTGGCCCGCGCCCTGCCCAGCTACCACAACGAGGCCCTGGCGCTGGCCGCCCTGGACGGTCGCACGCTCGACGCAAGCCACTGGCTCGTTTTGGGCGCCTACGTCGCGGTCCTCGGCGTGGGCATCGCCTGGAAGCACCGGGTGGAAGAGGCGCGCGGCATCGCCTGACGGCCGCCCGGGCACCGGGCACCGGTCGGGTCGGCGGGCTCGCAGGTGTTTCCGCGGAGACATCCGAGCGCGGCGCGCCGGCGTCCATTCCCTCGAAGGTCGCTCCTTGTAGTCACTGCAGCTCCACGAGCACCACCGTGTGGTCCGACGGCTTGTTGCCTGCCGGGCTCTTCTTGCGCGCTGTCCGGTCGATCTCGGCCCCCACGCTCCGGTGTGCCAATGACCTGCTGAGGAGCACCAGGTCGATTCGCATGCCAATCCCCTTGTGGAAGTTCCCGGCCCGGTAGTCCCACCAGGAGAAGGTCCCGCCCTCGGGATGGAAGCGGCGGTAGACGTCCACCAGGCCCCAGTCCAAGATGTGCTGCAGCGCCTGGCGCTCCGGCTCGCTCACATGGGTCATGCCAGCCAGCTGCGAGGCGTCCCACACGTCGGCGTCGTCCGGGGCGATGTTGAAATCTCCGCAGACGGCCACCTCGCCGGCGGGGTCGCAGTGCTCGGCCAGGTATGCACGGAGCCGGTCGAGCCAAGCGAGCTTGTACTCGTAGTGCTCGCTGTCCAGGCTCCTGCCATTGGGCACGTACACCGAGTGCACGCGGACGCCGCCGCAGGTGGCCGCGATCATGCGGCATCCGTGCCGGTCCTCGTCCGATCCGAGGCCGAGCACCGGAGACTCGAGCCCCACTCGGCTCACCAGCGCCACCCCGTTCCAGCGTCCGTCACCGTGATGGGCCGACTCGTACCCGAGCTCGGCGAAAGCCTTCTCGGGGAACGCGTCATCGGCCAGCTTGGTCTCCTGCATGCACAGGACGTCCGGGGCGCTGGTTCCCATCCACTCCAGCACCAGAGGGAGGCGGGCACCGAGCGAGTTGACGTTCCAGGTGGCGAGGCGCACGGTCAATCCCTGTCCACCAGGACGAACAGCAGGTCTGCCTCGCACGCCGTCTGACCGCCGACCTGGGCCCGGCCCCGGCCCGTGCCGGCCCGGGACGACAGCCGGCCCACGGTCACCTCGAGCTCCAAGCTGTCGCCGGGCAACACCTGGCGGCGAAAGCGGGCTTTCTCGATGCCCCCGAAGAGCGGAAGCTTGCCCGCGAACCGTGCGTCGGCCAGCACGGCGATTCCACCCAGCTGGGCCAGCGACTCGAGCATCAAGACCCCGGGCAACGTGGGCCGCCCGGGGAAATGGCCGGCAAAGAAGGCCTCGTCTCCGCGCAGGTGCCATACGCCGGTGGCGGACTTGCCCGGATCGACCTCCCGGATCTCGCTCACGAAGAGGAACGGGTCGCGGTGCGGTAGGAGGTCCGTGGGCTGCATGGACGCCGACGCTACCAACGAGCGGTGGCGTTCGACCGCGGGCTCACGGGGAACCGGCGCCGGCCTGCACCGCACCCGAGTCGACGGGAATGCCGGGCAGCGCGAGCTCGGCCACCCGGCGCGGCGGATCCAGCCCGACCAGGACGAACGTCCTGCGTTCGCCCCGGGTCAGGATCTGTCGTGCTTTCGCCGGCGGGGGGTCGCCCATGGCCGCGAGGGGGATGTAGCAATGGAGCTGGCGGCCCCCGGGAAGGTCCACATCCACCATGGCGCCGTGCGAGGTGAACGACACGACCTCTCCTTCGAATTCGCTTTGGAGCGGGTACTCGGCCACAAAGGTGATGAAGGCCAGCGGCTCGTTCACGGCCGGCGGAGGCCCCACCACGCGACGGCGGCGCCGCTTTCCCTTGGCTGCGTCGTCCTTCCCGTCGTCCTTCCGGGCGTCCTTTCCGGCATCCTTTCGACCGCGCTGCTTGCCGTTCCTGTTGCCGGGCGCCCGCCCACGGTTCCCGTCGGCGGGGGGCTCCGGTGGCGAGAGCGCTTCGGCCACCGCCTGGTCGATCGCCACCCGGACCGCCGGGTCCTCACGGGCGGTCCGTGCGGCCCTGGCGCGGGGGGCATCTGCTCCGGGCGGCGTGCCCTCCGCCACGGACGCATCGGCCGCTGCGGTCTCGTCCGGAACAGCCTCGTTGGCCGGGGCCTTGTCGATTGCCGCCTTCTTGGCCGGTGCCTTCTTGGCCGGTGCCTTCTTGGCCGGTGCCTTCTTGGCCGGCGAGACCTTGGCTGCGACCCTCGACGCGGGAGCCTTCTTGGCGGCGGCCTCCTTCTTGGCCGCGGCCTTCTTCTTGGCCGGCTCCTTATTGGCCGCCTTCTTGGTCGCGGGCATCGCCTTGGCCGCAGCGACCTTTCCCCGGGCCTTCTTGGTCCCGGCCGTCGTGGCCGCGCCCGCGTTCTCGGGCGGCAGATCCTCAGCCAATGCCTCCGCGACCCGCACCTTCTTGGCCGGCACCTTCTTGGATGGCGCCTTCTCGGCCGACGCTTTCTTGGATGGCGGCTTCTCGGCCGACGCTTTCTTGGATGGTGCCTTCTCGGCCGACGCTTTCTTGGATGGCGCCTTCTCGGCCGGCACCTTCTTGGATGGTGCCTTGGTTGCCGCTGCATGTGCGACCTGTGTGCCCGCTCCCCGTGCGGGGGCGGGATCATGGCCGTTGCCCGCAGCCAGCGCTGTCCACACGTCGCCCACCTTGGGCGTCACGCCCGGCGGCAGCGGCAGGACCTTACGCGCCGCAGCCTTCTTCGCCGCCTTCGCCAGCTCGGCTGCCTTGACCGGCGGCGACAGCACGTCGGCCGTTCGCCGGGCCTTGCCCGTGACCTGGCGGCTCTTGGGACCTCGGACCGGCAGGCGGGGCGTGAAGATCCAGCCGATGCCAGGAACCGGCTTACCCCCCACCAGCCGCCCTTCGTCAAAGAGCCACGGGTGTTCGGCGTGGAATTCCTGAAACGAGTCGTTGGACAGGACCCGTGCCCCGGTGCGCTCGGCGATCCGGAGCACGAAGGCATCCCCGCGACCGATGGCGCCGGCGGGCGGCGACACCACCTCGCCGTGCAGCTCGGCCTGCACGAGCTGGTCGCGCTCGGCGGCGTCGATGCGGTGCTCGAAAGAGGCATCCACCACGACGACGATCTCCGCGTTGGAATCCTCTTGGGCGTAGGCGCGCACCGCCTCGTCCAACTGCCGGAGGCTCGGGAGCGTGCGGCCCTCGGTGGCCAGGTTCGATCCGTCCACCACGACCACATGCCGTTTCGGCTTTTGCGCCACGCGCGGTTGGCCCTCCTGCTCTCTCAGCCGACGGCCCGGTCGAGAAGGTCGGCCTGCTCGAGCTGGTGCAGGGCACTGCTGCCGGTGGCCGGGCTGGCGGACTCCGCCCGGCTGACATGGCACAGGGCGAAGCGTTCCCGCAGCAGCCGGTGCAGCCGGGCGTGCACGAAGGACCAGGCGCCCATGTTCTCGGGCTCCTCCTGCAGCCAGACGACCTCGCCGACGTTGGGGTACCGGTCCAGGACCTCGCCGAGCCGGCGCTCGGGCCAGGGGTAGAGCTGCTCGATCCGGACGATCGCCACTTGCTGAGCCGGGAACGGCGACACCTGGTCGGGCGCGGCCACCGGCGCCGGCCCGGAGCCAGCCAGGCGCTCGTCCCGCCGGCGCAGTGCCTCGAGCGACATCTTCCCGCTGCACAGGACGATCCGGCGAACCTCTGACGGGTCACGGGGCGCAGGGTCGTCGACAACCTCGGCAAAGGAGCCCGAGGTGAGCTCGGCCAGGGCGGATCGGGAATGCGGCGCCCGCAGCATGGACTTGGGCGTGATCACCACCAGCGGCGTCGCCGGCGCCCGCCGCGTCTGGGCTCGCAGCAGGTGGAAGTACTGGGACGCGGTGGACGGCATCGTGATCCTCAGGTTGCCCCGGGCCGACAAGGTGAGGAACCGCTCCAGACGCGCTGACGAGTGCTCTGGCCCCTGACCCTCGTAGCCGTGGGGCAGCAGGAGGACAAGTCCGGCGTGCTGGCCCCACTTGTCCTCGGCGGCCACGAGGAAGTTGTCGATGATGATGCTCGCGCCGTTGACGAAGTCGCCGAACTGGGCTTCCCAGGCCACCAGGGATGTGGGCGACTCCACCGAGTAGCCGTACTCGAACCCGACTGCGGCATACTCCGACAGCAGCGAGTCACGGACGGTGAAGCGCCCCAGCCGCCCATCCGCCGCCCGGTCCTCCGGCAGCTGGGTCAGGGGCACGAGCTCGTGTCCCGTGGCGTAGTCCACGAGGACGGCGTGGCGCTGGCTGAAGGTGCCGCGCCGGGTGTCCTGTCCGGTGAGGCGGACGTTGGTCCCTTCCAGCAGCAGCGTGCCGATCGCCAGCTGCTCGGCAAGCGCCCAGTCCACCTGGCCCGACCGGACGAGGTCGGCCCGCTGGGCGAACTGGCGCACCAGCTTCGGGTGCACGGTGAAGCCCTCGGGCACGGCCGTGGTGCGCTCCGCCACCTCCACGAGGAGCGGCTCGGGCACTCCGGTGGGGATCCGCGGCACGTCAGCCGCAGTCCGATCGGGCATCGGGAGCCGGGGTGGGGGCGGGGGCGTCTCGGCTCGGACCTCGTCCAGCGCGGACTGGAGGAGGGCGTCGAAGGAGTTCAGCGACAGCTCCGCCTCCTCCAGCGTGATGTCGCCCCTGCGCACCAGCGTCTCGGTGTAGAGCTTGCGCACCGACCGCTTGGCGTCGATCCGCTGGTACATCAACGGCTGGGTGTAGCTCGGATCGTCGCCCTCGTTGTGACCGTGCCGGCGGTAGGAGACAAGGTCCACGACCACGTCCTTGTGGAACGCCTGGCGGAAGCCGAAGGCCAACCGGGCCGCCCGGACGCAGGCCTCGGGGTCGTCCCCGTTCACGTGGATGATGGGTGCTTGGACCATCTTGGCCACGTCGGTGGGGTACACCGAGCTCCGGGCCGCTCCGGGCGCGGTGGTGAACCCGAGCTGGTTGTTGACCACGACGTGGACGGAGCCCCCCACCCTGTACCCCGACAGCTGCGACAGGTTGAGCGTCTCGGCCACAACGCCCTGACCCGCGAATGCGGCGTCCCCGTGCACCAGGACGGGGAGGACGGGGAACAGCCCCGGCTCCTCGGTCACCAGGCCGGCCGGCGTGCCGTCGGTCGGCGGAAGTACCCGGTCCTGCTTGGCCCGCGCCATCCCCTCGACCACCGGGTCCACGGCCTCCAAGTGCGAGGGGTTGGACGCCATCGTGATGGTCAGCTCGGTGCCCGAGCGTCCCACGAACTTGCCTGCCGCACCCTTGTGGTATTTCACGTCCCCCGAACCCTGCACCGAATCGGGGTCCAGGTTTCCCTCGAACTCCTCGAAGATCTCCCGGTACGACTTGCCCACGATGTTGGCCAGGACGTTCAGACGCCCGCGGTGGGCCATTCCAAGGACAGCGTCGGTCACCCCGCTGCGGCTGGCGTCGTCCAGAAGGGTGTCGAGCAGGACGATCAGGGACTCCGCCCCCTCCAGACCGAAGCGCTTCTGACCCACGTACCGGGTGTGGAGGAACCGCTCGAACACCTCTGCCGCGTTGAGCCGGTCGAGCACGTAGCGCTGCTCGTCGGGGGCGAGGGACCGGTCCACCCCCTCCACATGCTCTTGGATCCACCGCTTCTGGTGCGGGTCCTGGATGTGCATGTACTCGACGCCGAGGGTGCGGCAGTAGGCATCGCGCAGGATGTGGAGCACCTCGTCCAGGGTCGCCCACTGCAGGCCGGCCAGCCCGTCGGCCACGAACCGCCGGGGAAGGTCCCAGATGGTGAGGCCATAGGTGAGCGGATCGAGCTCGGGATGGATCTGCGGCGGCTCGGCGTCCAAGGGGTCCAGGTGGGCGATGAGATGGCCCCGCACCCGGTACATGTTGATCAGCGTCTGGACGTGCACCTGCTTGAGGAGCCGCTGCTCACGGTCGTCGGACCCGGACCGGTCGCGCTGCCAGCGCACCGCCTTGTAGGGCACCCCCATGGAGGAGAACACGTCGTCGTAGAAGCCGTGGTCGCCGGTGAGGCACTGGGCCACGTGCGCCAGGAACAGTCCGGACTCCGCACCCTGGATGATGCGATGGTCGTAGGTGGACGTGAGCGTCACCACGCGGCCGATACCCAGCTCGGCCAGGAGCTGCGGGTCGGCAGCCTCGAACCCCGCCGGGTTGGTGAGGGCCCCCACCCCGACGATCGCCCCCTGCCCGGGCATGAGCCGGGGGACGGACTGGACCGTTCCCAGGGTGCCCGGGTTGGTGAGACTGACGGTCACGCCGGCGAAGTCGTCGGGCGTCACCTTATTGCCGTGGACCTTGCGCACCACGTCCTCGTAGGCCAGTACGAACGACCGGAAGTCCATGGTGTCGGCCCGCTTGACGCAGGGGACCACGAGCGTGCGCGAACCGTCGGACCGCTGGACGTCCACGGCCAGGCCCAGCCCCACGTGGGGGTGGCGCACGACGCTCGGGACGACCTTGCCGTCTGCTCCCCGATCGTCGACGAACGAGGCGTTCATCGCCGGAACCGCCTGGATCGCACGGACGACGGCGTAGCCGACGAGGTGCGTGAAGCTCACCTTGGCCCCGGTGGTCCGAGCCAACTGGTTGTTGAGGATCTGGCGGTTGACCTCCAGGAGCTTGGCCGGCACGGTGCGCACGCTGGTGGCCGTGGGCACGGACAGGCTCGCCGCCATGTTCGTGGCGATGCGCGCCGCAGCCCCCCGGAGAGGCACAGGCTGCGCCGTCTCCTCGCCCTGAGGGCCGGCGCCAGGGCCCTGGACTGCCGGCTGGGCGCCTGCGGGACCCGCTCCGCCGCCCGAGGCGGGAGCCGGCGCAGCAGCGGATCCGTTGGAGACGCCCGACCCGGGCGCCGCAGTGGCTGACGATGACGCGGCGTCCGCGTCCCAGGGATCCGGGGGTGCCACCTGCCCCGCTCCCTGCGGGTTCGATGCCGGTCCGGCAGCGAGAGCGGCCGGGCCCGGCACCGGACCGACCGCACCGTCGCGGGCTGCGGCCATATCCCGCGCCAGCGTGTCCATGGGGGCAGGGAGCGGCGCCGGATGGTAATCGGCGAAGAAGTCCCGCCAGCTCTCGCTGACCGAGGCCGGGTCCTGGACAAACCGGTCGTACATGTCGTCGACCAGCCATGCATTCGGTCCGAAGGACCCGGCGGCGTCCCGTCGCGACGCGGCCGGGTCCACGGCTCGATCATGGTTCGCTGCAGCCCAAGTCACGGCTCAACCCTACCGGGGTGCGGGCGCGGGGCCCGACTCGCCGGGAGGACTTCAGGGAGCCCGGCCGCCCACGCGCGCCTGGCGGTTATCGTCCGTGGCGCATGGCTGGGCGCGCACCGCAACGAGCGAACGCCCGCCGCGTCGGCGGCGTCGGCGAGCCGTCGGCCCGGGCCGGTCTGCCTTCCGGCCTCCATATCCGCGAACGGGCGCCGTCGGGCGGCTGGGGGGGATACCGCGGGCCGGTGGTCGTCTTCGTGCATGGCGGGTTGGACCGGGGAGCCAGCTTCGGGCGGACCGCCCTGCGGCTCACCGAGCTGGCTCTCGTGACGTACGACCGGCGCGGCTACCAGGGATCACGGGAGACCGGCGCGGCGCCCCTCCCGGTCCATGTGGAGGATCTGGTGGCGATAGCCGGCGCCTACGCCAACCCCGCTCCGGGCGACCAGGGCCTGGGATCGCAGGGCCCGGGCGCGGTGCCGGTCGTGGCCGTGGGGCACAGCGTGGGCGCCACCCTGGCGCTCTGGGCCGGCGTCGTCGCACCTCACCGGTTCGCCGCCCTCGGCGCCTACGAGCCCTCCATGCCTTGGCTCGGGTTCCACCCGGCAGCGCAGCCGACCCGCGCCCCGGAAGTGCCGGACGGGCCGCCGGGCGCCGACGCCGCTCGGGAGGCCGAGCGGTTCTTCCGCCGGATGGTGGGCGACGGGGCGTGGGACCGGCTGGGGGAGCAGGAGCGGACGTCGAGACGCGCGGACGGGCCGGCGCTGCTGGCCGACCTGCACGGTATCCGGGGTGCGGCACCGTTCGACGTGACCGCCCTCACGGTACCCACCGCTGCGGCAGCCGGCGGCCCGTCGAGCCGGTCCCACCACCGCCAGACCGTGGCCTGGCTGGGCGAGCACGTCCCGGCCGTTCACGTTGCCGAGGTGGCGGAGGCCGGGCACGGCGCGCACCTGTCCCATCCAGACGCGTTCGCAGCATTGGCGCGCCGCGCCGTGGCCCTGGCCAAACCGAGCGCATGGCAGCCGACGCCGCCAACCTGAGGCCCCCGGGCGAGACCCCCCACGCCGACGTCCTGCGGCGGGCCGGATGGACGGCCCTGGCGCTGGGCGCGCCCGGACTGGTGACCGCGGCTCTCCTGGCCCCCCACGCTGTTGGCGGCGCGGCCTCGCAGGATTGGCCTCCGTTCGTGCTCGTGAGCGGTTTGCTGGCCCTCGGGCTGGTGGCACAGGACGACGGCCTCTTCGACGCCGCCGGCGCCCGCATGGCCGGCATGGCCCGCGGCGGCCGATCACTGTTCGTCATGTGCGCCGTGCTCGTGGCGGTGGTCACCGCGGTCCTGAACCTGGACACGTCGGTGGCCTTTCTCACCCCCGTGCTGGTGGTGGCAGCCCGACGACGGCGGACCGACGAGGCCCCGTTCCTCTACTTGGCTGTCTTCCTCTCCAACGGAGCGTCGCTCCTGCTGCCCGGCTCGAACCTCACCAACCTCATCGTGCTGGGCGCGCTGCACCAGTCCGGGAGCGCCTTCGTCTCGGCCATGGCCCTGCCGTGGCTGGCCGGCGCCGTGGCGGTGAGCGCGGTGGTGGCGCTGGTGTGGCGGCGATCGCTCCGCCACCCGGGCGAGCGGGGGGAC
>DAHUZE010000045.1 GCA_027306755.1 Acidimicrobiaceae bacterium
GCCTCGTCGATGATCCGCCGCACGAGAGCGCTTCGCGACATCCCCGCGGCCGACGCGCGGGTATCGAGAGCACGTTCCTGGTCAGGCGTCAAGTAGAGGTTGGTCCGATGCATACACCATAGTCATACACCAGCCGTCCAGCCGTCCAGCCGTCCAGTACAAGCCGCCCCACGACGGCCCGGGCGGGCACCCCTCACACCCCGCCTCCGTGACGACGGTGGCTTTCGTGGTGAACCGGTTGCCCGGGAGTTACACCTCGGTGATCCGCCGATGAACTCTCAGCGGCGCAGAACGTTTGCGGCAAGTTTTCGATACGTGCCAGCGCGGGTTCTGCAATACTCCGCGCAGTCGCGCTGCCGTCCGCCGCGCGGGAAGGGGAAGCATCGATGCGAAGGGTTCTCGTCGCACTGCTGGCCTGCGCCGGACTGACGCTCGGATTCGCGGTGCCGGCCGGGGCATCCGGCACAAAGTGGGCGACCGCCTCGTCGGCCAATGCCGGCGGCGGCATGCACGCCCTCATCAAGGCGGCCCAGAAGGAAGGGCAGCTCAACGTCATTGCGCTGCCCCCAGGATGGGCGAACTACGGGTCCATCCTGAAGGCGTTCTCGAAGAAGTACCACATCAAGATCACATCGCAGAACCCGACAGGCTCGAGCGCGCAGGAGATCGAGGCGCTCAAGACCTTGAAGGGGCAGTCACGGGCTCCCGATGTCATCGACGTCTCGAACTCCTTTGCCGTCACAGGGGCCAAGACAGGGCTGCTCGCCCCCTACAAGGTGTCAACCTGGAAGACAATCCCGGCGAGCGCCAAGACAGCCAAGGGCAACTGGTACGACGACTACGGCGGCTTCCTCGCCATCGGCTACACAGCCACCAAGGTCAAGCACCCGCCCACGTCGTTCAAGGATCTCTTGAAGTCCACATACCACGGCCAGGTTGGGATCGACGGCACACCCACGCAGACGGGATCCGCGTTCGCGGCGGTGCTCGCAGCGTCCTTGGCCAACGGCGGGTCGTTCACCAACATCGGCCCCGGCGTCCAGTACTTCCAGCGCTTGGCCTCTTCCGGCAACTTCGTGCCGGTTGAAGCCGGCCCGAGCACGGCGGAGAACGGGACGACGCCCATCGTCTTGTGGTGGGACTACCTGGAGGAGGGCACAATCTCGTCCAAGCTCCCGAGCTGGAAGGTGGTGATACCGACGGACGGTCACTACGCCGCCTTCTACACCCAGGCCATCGCCAAGGCGGCGCCGCATCCGGCGGCCGCCCGCCTGTGGGAGGAGTTCCTGTACTCCAAGGTCGGGCAGAACCTGTGGCTGAAGGGCAAGGCCCAGCCCATCGAGCTCAACGCCATGGTCAAGAGCGGCGCAGCCACAAAGGCGGCGTTGAAAGCGCTGCCGCCGACCCCGAAGGGCACGCTGAAGCTGGCCACTGCGGCCCAGCTGGCCAAGGACTCCACAGTCCTCACCCGCGAGTGGTCCACGAAGGTCACGAGCGGTTGACGTCCACGCTCGACCGCCCCTTCCCCCCTCGGGGGACGGACGGTCGAGCGCCGGCACGCGGCTCCCCGCGGCCCGGGCGGTTCCGTCCGAGGCTGCGGGGAGCCCTGGGCCTCCTGCCGTTCACGGCCTACATCGCCGCCTTCCTCGGCGTGCCGATGGTGGCGGTGATCGTGGGCGCGTTCCAGTCGCCGCAGGGCGCTTGGACCCTCAAGAACTTCACAGTGGCCGTCCACGCCCCCTACTCCAACGGGTTCGTGCAGAGCCTGGAGCTGGCTCTCGTGACCTCCGTGGTCCCGGGGATCCTGGGAGTGGTCCTGGCGTACGCCGTGCACACGTCCCGCGGGTCCTTCCTTCGCCGGGCGGTGGCGACCGCATCGGGCGTCTTCGCCAACTTCGGGGGCGTGCCGCTGGCCTTCCTCTTCATCTCCACGCTCGGGTCCACCGGGGCGGTCACCGTGTGGCTCCGGCAGCTCGGCATCGCCCTGACAGCCAACTGGCTCTACAGCTTCACGGGCGTGGCGGTCGTCTACATGTACTTCCAGATCCCGCTCATGGTGCTGATCGTCACCCCGGCCCTCAACGGGTTGCGCCCGGCATGGCGTGAGGCGTCGGCAAATCTGGGCGCCAAGGACTGGCAGTTCTGGCGCTACGTGGGAGGTCCGGTCCTCGCCCCGACGGTGCTCGGCAGCACCCTCCTGCTCTTCGGCTTCGGCCTCTCGGCCTACGCCACCGCCCGGGCCCTGACCAACGGCACCATCCCCCTCACCCCGATCCAGATCGGTGCCGTCATGAACGGCAACGTCATCGCCGGCCAGCAGAACGTCGGCCGGGCGCTCGGCGTCGGGCTGATGGTCGTCATCCTCCTCGCGCTCGCCGTGTACGCCGTGCTCCAGCGAAGGGCATCGCGGTGGCTGTCGCGGTAGCGGCGGGCGCCCTTGCCGAGGAGCTCGTCACCCCGCCCGGACGCCGCCGTGCCGGCGGACGTCGCCGCTTGCGGCTGTGGCGCGGGGTGGTGCTGGTGCTTGCCGCCATCTACTTCTTCGTCCCGATCTACGCTGCGCTTCGCTTCGCGCTCGAGGACAACCTGGGGCACTTCTCGCTGGCGGCGCTCAGCGCCATCCCGCACGCCACAGGCTTCATGTCGGCGTTCCTGCTGTCACTGCGCCTGGCCGCTGTCACCATGGCCATCACCCTGGTGCTCGTGGTCCCCACGACCATCTTCGTGCACCTCCGCCATCCGCGCCTGCTGGTCGCCTTCGACGGCATCTCCCTCCTCCCGATCGGCATCCCGCCCATCGTGCTGATCGTGGGGGTCCTCCAGGTGGCTCCCTCCATCCTGAAGGGCACCCCGTACCTGCTCAGCCTGGAGTACGTCGTCCTGGCCATGCCCTTCGCCTACCGGTCACTGGACGCCGGGCTGCGGGCGATCGACCTCAAGACCCTGGTGGAGGCGTCGCGGTCGCTGGGCGGGAACCTGCGGTCCACGCTCTGGCGCGTCATCCTGCCCAACCTCCGCTCGGCCCTGCTGTCGGCGGTGATCCTGACGGCGGCCCTGGTCCTGGGCGAGTTCACCATGGCGTCACTCGACCTGTACTCCACCCTTCCAGTCTGGGTCGTCAACACGGAGCTGCTGACAGCCCACATCTCCGTGGCCGTGTCGATCCTGTCCCTCCTGCTGACGTGGGTGCTCCTGCTGGGGCTCTCGGCGTTCGACCGGCGCCAGTACAAGAGGTTCGTCGCCGTCGCCGAGGAGACATGATGGACGTGGTGGCCAAGCCCGACGTGACGAAGGACGGCCAGGGGGCCACCGCGGGGGACGGGCACTCCGGCGGGCGCGGCGGCGCCACTGTCCACCTTGCAGATCTGCACCGCCGGTTCGGTGAGACCCGGGCGCTCGACGGGCTCGACCTGGCGATCGGTGCAGGCGAGCTGGTCTCGTTGCTCGGGCCCTCCGGATGCGGAAAGACCACGGCACTGCGGGTGCTCGCCGGGTTCGAGACCCCCGACAAGGGCCGGGTCGTGGTGGACGGGGCGGACATCACGGACCTTCCGGCTCAGCGCCGGGACATGGGCATGGTGTTCCAGAGCTACAGCCTCTTCCCGAACATGAACGCCATGGACAACGTGGCGTTCGGACTGCGGATGCGGCGGATGGGCGCGTCGGCGCGCCGTCGCCGGGCTGGCGAGCTGCTGGAGCTGGTCGGACTGTCCAAGCAGGCGAGGCAGTACGCCCACCAGCTGTCGGGTGGCCAGCAGCAGCGGGTTGCCCTGGCTCGGGCCCTGGCCATCGAGCCACGCGTCCTGCTGCTGGACGAACCGCTTTCGGCCCTGGACGCCAAGGTGCGGGTCCAGCTGCGTGAGCAGATCCGGGCCCTGCAGACCCGCCTGCAGACCACGACGGTGTTCGTCACCCACGATCAGGAGGAGGCCCTGTCCATCTCCGACCGCGTGTGCGTCATGCGGGAGGGGCGGATCGAGCAGGTTGACGTCCCGGCCCAGCTCTACGCCAACCCCGCGACGGCCTTCGTCGCCGAATTCGTGGGGACCATGAACCGGGTGCCCGGCGTGGCCAGCGAGCGCGGCGTGGCCGTCTTCGGCCGGGAAGTGGCCGTCCGCGGGGGCACCAGCCGGTCCGCGGGGGCACGCGTGGACGTCCTGGTGCGTCCCGAGGAGCTGTCGGTGGCGCCAAGTGAAGAGGGTTCCAGCGTGGTGGTCGGCAAGACGTTCTTCGGCGCGGTGACGAGGGTCTCGGTGCTGCTGGAGGAGGGCGCCACGGTCCAGGTCGACCGCAGCAGCACGGATGCCGCCGCCCTGGACCCCGGCATGATCGTGACGGTGACGGTGACGGCCACCGAGGTGATGTTGGCCGACGCCCCGGCCGAGTAAGGAGAGCCCGTGTGCCGCAACATCACGACCCTGCGGGGCCTGGAGCCGGAAGCCACGCCCGAGGAGATCGAAGCGGCGGCCCGGCAGTACGTCCGGAAGGTGAGTGGCGTGGCCAGCCGATCGTCGCGGACCGATCCCGCTCTCGAGCAGGCCGTCACGGCAGTGGCGGCCGCCACGGCCGGCCTGCTCTCCGCACTGCCGCCGCGCCGCCAGCCTCCGCCTACCCTGCCTCCGCTCCGGAGGCTGGCCGCTCGCTGACGCGAGGTACCGGCACCGCGGGGCGCCGATCAGTCGCACATCGAGGAGCTACCGTGAACAGGTGCGATCCCCGGAATCCCCCGACGCGGGCGCGCCGAATCCCGGGGCCCGCGCCGGAATCCGGGCTTCGACGCCGGTGCTGGTGGCGCTCCTCGGATGCGGGAACGTGGGCGCGGCCCTGGCCAGCCTGTTGGTGGAGCGCTCGCACGAGATCGAGACGCGGACCGGGCTCCGCTTCGAGCTGGCGGGGATCGCCGTGCTCGACCTCACCCGCCCGCGCCCGGCGGCCTTGGACCCGGCGCTGTTCACGGGTGACGCCAAGGGACTGGTCGAGCGGCCGGACGTGGACGTCGTGGTCGAGCTGATCGGCGGGTTGGACCCGGCCCGGACCCTGGTCGAGTCGGCCCTCCGGGCCGGCAAGCCGGTGGTGACCGGTAACAAGGTGCTCGTGGCCCAGTCCGGCGCCGAGCTCGCAGAGGTGGCCACGGCCAACGGGGTCGACCTCCTCTACGAGGCGGCGGTCGCCGGCGCCGTCCCGGTGATCCGGCCCCTGCGCGAATCGCTGGCCGGCGAGCGCGTGCTGCGGGTGATGGGGATCGTCAACGGCACCACCAACTACATCCTCAGCCGCATGGCCGACGATGGCATGGACTACGCGGAGGCCCTGGCCGAGGCTCAGGCGCTGGGGTTGGCAGAACGGGACCCGAGCGCGGACGTCTCGGGAGACGACGCTGCCGCGAAGGCGGCCATCCTGGCAGCGCTGGCCTTCGGGAGCGACGTGCTCGGCACCACGGTGGAGCGGGAGGGCATCACCGCCATCCGAGCCGTGGACGTGGCCTACGCCACCCGCCTCGGGTACGTGATCAAGCTGCTGGCCGTTGCCGAGCTGGTGGACGGGGGCCCTGACGTGTCCGTGCGGGTCCACCCGGCGATGCTCCCGGCTACGCACCCTCTGGCTGCGGTGCGGGGACCGTTCAACGCCATCTTCTTGGAGGGCGAGGCGGCGGGCGAGCTCATGCTCTATGGGCGGGGGGCCGGCGGCCCGCCGACGGCGAGCGCGGTGCTGGGCGACCTGATCGACGCCGCGCGCAACCTGCGGTCCGGTGCCCACGCTCCGGCGCCGCACCGCGCCGCTACCGTCGTGCGTCCCAGCGCCGATCTCCGCTCGGCCTTCTACATCAGCCTGGACGTCGTGGACCGCTCGGGCGTGCTGGCCGCGGTGGCCACTGCCTTTGGGGCGCACGATGTGTCGATCCGGGTGATGGAGCAGGACGGTCTGGGCGGGGAGGCGCGGCTGGTCTTCCTCACCCACACGGCGCGCGAGGGTGATGTGCGGGCCACCCTGGACGAGCTCCGGGGCATCGACACCGTCGAGCGGGTGGGGACGGTGCTTCGCGTGGTCGAAGCGGACGACTCTACGGGAGAGCCTGCGACGTGACGAAGGTCCGCTGGCAGGGTGTGATCGAAGAGTACCGGGAGTTCCTCCCCATCGGCGACGGGCCGGTGGTGACGCTGCTCGAGGGAGGCACCCCGCTGGTGCCGGCGCCCCGGCTCTCCGCTCGGGTGGGCGCGTCGGTCTGGCTCAAGGTGGAGGGCGCCAACCCGACCGGCTCCTTCAAGGACCGGGGCATGACCATGGCCATCTCCAAAGCCGTGGCCGACGGCGCCAAGGCGGTCGTGTGCGCTTCGACCGGCAACACCTCCGCGTCGGCCGCGGCGTACGCGGCCCGGGCTGGACTCTCCTGTGCGGTGCTGATCCCCGAGGGGGCCATCGCGCTCGGCAAGCTGGCCCAGGCATTGGTGCACGGAGCCCGCGTGCTGCAGGTGCGCGGCAACTTCGACCAGGCCCTGGAGATCGTGCGGGCCCTCCCGCGGCGGGCTCCGGTCACCGTGGTCAACTCCGTCAACCAGCACCGCATCGAGGGGCAGAAGACCGGTGCCTTCGAGATCGTGGACGCGCTCGGTCGCGCCCCCGATGTCCACTGCATCCCGGTCGGGAACGCCGGGAACATCACTGCCTACTGGCGCGGGTACCTCGAGTACAAGGCGGCGGGCCGCTGCGGCAGCCTGCCCCGCATGCTCGGCTTCCAGGCTGCAGGTGCTGCGCCCATCGTGCGTGGGCATCCTGTCGAGCGCCCGGAAACGATCGCCACGGCCATCCGGATCGGGAACCCGGCGAGCTGGTACCCGGCCACTGCCGCGGCCAGCGAGTCCGGGGGAGCCATCGAGGCCGTCACGGACGAGGAGATCCTGGCCGCATACCGGCTGCTGGCCGAGGAGGAGTCGGTGTTCTGTGAAGCGGCATCGGCCGCGTCGGTGGCCGGGCTCCTGCGAACGCAGGTGCCTTCCGGCGCCACCGTCGTGTGCGTGCTCACCGGTCACGGGCTGAAGGATCCGGACCTCGCTATCAGCCAGATCTCCGTCCCGGCAGTGGTCGAGCCTGATCTGGACGCCGTGATGGGGGCGCTGGACCTGTAGCCGGGGACGCCGGCCCCCGGCCAACGCCGGGTGTCGCCGATGCCCGGGCGGGGAATGCGCGGAGGCGGTTCGGGGTTCTCTCCTGTAGCGGTGATCGGGAAGAGCTCAGGGGTGTGGTTGCCGCCACGAGGGACAACCGCTAGGATACTGCCATCCCACCGGGCAACGGCGCTACGGCCGTCCGGCCCGACAGGTCCTGAACGGATTCGCCACCGGTGGTACGCGGGAGCAGGCCTGCGACGCCCGTCCTTCGACCGCGTTCCGTTCTCGCGCAGTGCGTGGACCCTCCACGACTGCAGCGACCCGTCATGAGATAGGAGACCGATGACTGCGGAACAGCAGCTCGAGCGGTCAGTGCTCGAGGGCAAGGAGCGAGACGAGCTCCAGGCGATCGCACAGGCGATGGCGCTCAAGTCGACGACCCGTACCAAGAAGGCGGACCTCATCGACCGCATTCTCGAGGCGACCGGCGTGACCGTCGACGGAGCCAATGGCGCCGGCCCGTCCGCGCCGGCCGAAAAGCCGGCTCGGCGGTCCCGGGCTACCCAGTCCGCCGGCGTCACCGCGGCCACGAACGGCAACGGTGACCGCGCCGCCGTCGACGCGGCCGCGGACCATGTCCAGGCGCGCACCAGGGCCGACGGCACCGACGGCATCGGCACCGACGGCAACGGCACCGACGGCAACGGCACCGGCGACCACGCCGAGACCCACGCCGACCACACCGACACCGGCGCCGGCAGTGATGGCAGCCGGGCCGTAGCGACGAACGGGTCCACGCCGTCAGCCGACGCCGGTGCCCGCGCCGCCGCCGGCTCGGCCCAGGACACCTTCACCGAGACGACCACCGCCCGCAGCGGAGGACCGGGGCAGGGCGGTGCCCGGCAGCCGCAAGGGCCGCAGGGGCGCCACCAGGCGGCCGGGAGCAACGCCGAGCCCGGCAACCGGCGCGGCCGCCGCCGCCGGGGCCGTGACCGCCAGACCGGCGGCGAGCGGGACCTGCAGGGCGCGGGCGGCACGGATGCGCCGTACCAGGGCGAGCTGGTGGAGATCCGGGGCCTGCTGGACCTGCGCGACGAGGGGTACGGCTTCCTGCGCTGCGACGGGTACCTTCCGTCGCAGCGCGACGTGTACATCTCCATCAGCCAGGCGAGGCGGTTCGCGCTGCGCAAGGGCGACTACATCGAGGGGGCGTCCCGTCCCGCGTCGAGCAACGAGAAGTACCCGGCGCTGCTGCGGATCGACAAGGTGTCGGGGCTGGACCCCGAGGCTGCGCGCCTCCGGCCGAGGTTCGAGGACCTTACGCCCCTGTTCCCGGACTCGAAGCTGACGCTGGAGATGCCCGGGGCCAAGGAGAACGTGACGGCCCGGATCGTGGACCTGCTGGCACCGATCGGCAAGGGCCAGCGCGGCCTGATCGTGTCTCCGCCCAAGGCGGGCAAGACCACGGTCATGAAGCAGATCGCCCATTCCATCGAGGCCAACAACCCCCAGGTCCACTTGATGGTGCTCCTGGTGGACGAGCGGCCCGAGGAAGTCACGGACATGCGGCGCTCGGTGCGGGGCGAAGTGGTGGCGTCCACGTTCGACCGTCCCTCCGACGAGCACACCGCCGTGGCCGAACTGGCCATCGAGCGGGCCAAGCGCCTTGTGGAGCAGGGGCGCGACGTCGTCATCATCCTGGACGGCATCACCCGGCTCGCCCGTGCGTACAACCTGGCTCAGCCGGCCACCGGCCGCATCATGTCCGGTGGGGTTGACTCCGGTGCGCTGTACCCCCCCAAGAAGTTTTTTGGTGCCGCCCGCAACATCGAGGAGGGCGGGTCGCTCACCATCCTGGCCACCGCGCTGGTCGAGACCGGCTCCAAGATGGACGAGGTCATCTTCGAGGAGTTCAAGGGGACCGGCAACATGGAGCTCCGGCTCGACCGTCGCCTGGCCGAGCGCCGGCTCTACCCGTCGATCGACGTGAACGCCAGCTCCACCCGGCGAGAAGAGCTGCTCTTTGACCGGGGCCAGCTGCAGCAGGTGTGGAAGTTGCGCAGGGTCCTGAACGCCCTGGCGAACGAGGGCAACGCGGCCGCCGGCCTCGAGCTTCTCATGGACAAGCTGCGCACCACCAAGAGCAACGACGAGTTCCTGGCCGAGATCGCCAAGGGCCCGAACCCGGGCAACTGAACGACCGGTCCGCCGGGACGGCCGCGCCGGACGCGGCCCATGCCGGCGTCGAGTAGAAAGCAACCGATATGAAGGCTGACATCCACCCCACCTACGTCGATGCCACGGTCCACTGCTCCTGTGGCAGCACGTTCACGACGCGGTCCACCAAGGCGGACCTGCACGTCGAGCTCTGCAACGAGTGCCACCCCTTCTTCACGGGCAAGCAGAAGCTGGTCGACTCCGGAGGCCGCGTAGAGCGGTTCCAGCGCCGCTACGGGCGCCGGCCCGCCAAGCGCACCTCCGGCAGCACCAAGGGCTGAGGCTCCGGCGCCACGACGGCGCCCCCCGAACGGCCGTGCCCCCCTCCTCCGCTCACAGCTCGCCCCTCGACGCCCGCCTCCAGGCGCTCGAGGTCGAATTCGGCGAGGTCGAGCGGGCTCTGGCGGACCCGGACGCCGCGTCGGACCCGGCGCGCCTGCGTGCACTGGCCCAGCGCCACAAGGAGCTGAGCGATGTGGTGGCCACGTGGCGCCAGCTCTGCGCGGCCCGCTCCGACCTGGAGACGGCCCGGCTGATGCTGGAGGAGGCGACGGGCGAGGACCGGGAGACGATGCACGCCGAGGTGGAGGCGGCCGTGGCGTCCATCGAGGCGCTCGGTGCCCAGCTGAGCATCCTCCTGCTGCCGCGCGATCCCAACGACGGCCGTAACGTCATCGTGGAGATACGGGGCGCCGAGGGGGGTGAGGAGGCCAATCTCTTCGCCCGCGACCTCTACGACATGTACACCCGTTACGCCGGGCGCCGCGGGTGGAGGACCGAGGTGCTCACCGAGAGCGGGTCCGAGCGCGACGGGCTGAACGAGGTGGTCGTCGTGGTCAAAGGCGCCGACGCGTGGACCCGCCTGGAGCACGAGGCCGGCCCGCACCGGGTGCAGCGGGTTCCGGTGACGGAGTCCAAGGGCCGGGTGCACACGTCGTCGGCGACGGTGACCGTCCTCCCTGAGGCGGACGAGGTGGACGTCACGATCGATCCGGGAGATCTCAAGGTCGACGTGTACCGCTCGACGGGACCGGGGGGCCAGTCAGTCAACACGACCGATTCCGCTGTCCGCATCACCCACTTGCCCACCGGCATCGTGGTGGCCATGCAGGACGAGAAGAGCCAGATCCAGAACCGGGCCAAGGCCATGACCGTGCTCCGGGCCCGCTTGCTGAAGGCCGAGCAGGATCGCAGGGCGGAGGAGCTGGCTGTGCAGCGCCGCAGCCAGGTAGGGGGCGGCGGACGGTCGGAGAAGATCCGCACGTACAACTTCCGGGAGAACCGGGTCACCGACCACCGGGTAAATCTCACCTTGTACAAGTTGGACCAGGTGCTGGGGGGCGACCTGGACGAGCTGACCGACGCCCTGATGGCCGACAAGCGGTCCCGCCAGCTCGCAGGGGAGGAGGGGTGACCACCCGCCGCGAGGCCCAGGAGGCCCTGGCCCTCCGCCTGGGGTCGACGCAGGAAGCACGCTGGATGGTGGCCGAGGTCCTCGGCCCCTCGGGGCCAGGGGGAGCGCCGCTTGAAGGTCACGCCGCCGAGCGCCTGTCGGCCATGGCGGCCCGGCGCTGCGCGGGTGAGCCTCTCCAGTACGTCCTGGGCAGCTGGGCGTTCCGGACCCTCGAGCTGGCGGTGGACCGCCGGGCGCTGATCCCGCGACCCGAGACCGAGGAGGTGGCCGGGGCCGCAATAACGGAGGCGCGGCGCGCTGGTGCGGGCGTCGAGCACCCGGTTCTGGTGGACCTCGGCACGGGGACGGGAGCCATCGCGCTCTCGTTGGCCGTGGAGCTGGAAGGGGTGCTCCCGGGCCTCCAGGTATGGGCGACGGACGCCGATGCGGGGGCGCTCGCCCTGGCGGCGGAGAACCGGGCACGCGTTGCTGCTCGCCATCGGGGCGCGGCCGAGCGGGTCAGGCTCCGGCTGGGATCGTGGTTCGGCGCGCTTCCCGGGGAGCTGGCCGGGCGGGTCCAGGTGGTGGTGGCCAACCCGCCGCACGTGAGCGAGGAGGAGTGGGGCCACCTGGACCCTGCGGTCCGTTCGGAGCCGCGCCAGGCGCTCGTCGCCGCGGCGTCCGGTGACGGGACGCCCGGCATGGCCGCCGTGGAGGCGGTGCTCGCCGGGGCCCGGGGCTGGCTCGCCCGGGACGGCGCGGTCGTGGTCGAGCTGTCGCCGGCGCAGGCGCCGGCCGCGGAAGCCCTGGCCGTGTCGCTGGGCTACGCCGACGTCCGGGTGCGGCGCGACCTCGCCGGTCGTGACCGAGCCGTCGTAGCGCGGTCGTGACAGGCCCGGAGCACGCGCTGCCGGCGGTGGTGGGGGCCGGGGATCCCGCGACGCTCGAGCTGGCAGCGGCTGCGCTCGAGGCGGGGAGCGTCGTCGCCATCCCTACCGACACGGTGTACGGCCTGGGGGCGAGCATCGGGCATCCTGGTGCCATGGAGGCGGTGTTCCGCGCCAAGGGCCGGCCGGAGGGACTGGCCCTTCCCGTGGTGGTCGGGCGCTGGCGCCAGGCGCGGGACGTGGCGGCCCAGTGGCCGAAGACGGCATCCCAGCTGGCCGCCAGGTTCTGGCCGGGCGCCCTGACCGTGGTCGTCCCGGTGGACCCGGAGCTGGGGCGCCTCCTGGGCGGCGGTGGGACCACCGTGGGCCTGCGGGAGCCCGATCACCGGTTCGTGCGGGCGCTGTGCCGGCTGGCCGGCCCGATCGCCCTCACCAGCGCAAACCGCCACGGGGAGCCGCCCTGCGCAACCGCGGAGGAGGTCCGGCGGGCGTTCCGGGGCGAGGACATCGCCCTGGTTGTGGACGGGGGCCGATGCGAGGGCGCGCCGTCCACGGTGGCCGACTGCACGGTGACGCCGCCCGCCTGCCTGAGGGACGGCGCCATCGACTGGTCCTGGATCGAGGCGTCGCTCCGCTGACGCGCCGCACCGGGCGGCCGCCGCGGCCGGACGCCCAGCTCGCACGACGCCCAGCTCGCACGACCCGAGCCGGCCCGCACGCCCCGAGCCGGCCCGCAGGCGCCGGTAGAGTGGGCAGCATGGCACCCCCAGCGGGCTCCGGCTCATCTTGCCGTTCGGCGGCCGAGGGGGGTGCCCGGCGATGACGGTCTCGGCCACGCCGTTTGCTCCGTGGCTGGGGGCCGACCCCGCCGTCGCCCGGCTCCTCGCCGCAGAGGCCGAGCGCCAGTCGACCACGCTGCAGCTGATCGCCTCTGAGAACTTCACCTCCCCGGCGGTGCTCGCCGCCACCGGCTCGGTCCTCACCAACAAGTACGCCGAGGGCTATCCCCACCGCCGCTACTACGGCGGAAACCGCGTGATCGACGAGGTGGAGGATCTGGCGCGGTCCCGTGCGACGGCGCTGTTCGGAGCCGACCACGCCAACGTGCAGCCGCATGCCGGCGCCAATGCCAATCTGGCCGTCTACCAGGCGTTGCTGCAGCCGGGGGACACCGTGCTGGCGATGCGGCTGGACCACGGAGGCCACTTGACGCACGGCTCGCCGGCCTCCATCACCTCCAAGATCTGGCGGTTCGTCTCCTACGGCGTGACCCCGGCCTCCGAGGACGGCACCGGCGAGGTCATCGACTTCGACCAGGTTGCCGACGTGGCCAAGCGGGAGCAGCCGAAGCTGATCGTGGCCGGGTCCACGGCGTACAGCCGGGTGATCGACCCGGCACCCTTCCGGGAGATCGCCCAGGCGGTGGGCGCCATGTTCATGTTCGACGCCGCCCACCCGGCCGGCCTCATCGCGGGCGGCGCCCACCCGTCCCCCGTGGGACTGGCCGACGTCGTGACGTTCACCACCCACAAGACGCTGCGGGGCCCGCGGGGCGGCGCCATCCTCTGCCGCGCCGACCTGGCCAAGGCCATCGACGGCGCCGTCTTCCCCGGATTGCAGGGGGGGCCGCTCGAGCACGTGGTGGCGGCCAAGGCGGTGGCGTTCGGGGAGGCTGGCGCCCCGGAGTTCCCCCGGTACGCGGCCGCTGTCGTCGCCAATGCGCGGGCCCTGGCCGAATCCATGTCCGCCGAGGGGTTCAGGCTCGTCTCGGGGGGCACCGACAACCACATGATCCTGGTGGACCTGCGCCCGTTCGACCCCGAGCTGACCGGCAAGGAAGCCCAGGAAGTGCTCGACCGCGCCGGCATCACCTGCAACCGCAACACCATCCCGGACGACCCCCGCTCGCCGTTCGTCACGTCCGGCCTGCGGTTGGGGACGGCGGCTGAGACGACCGCGGGGATGGGCCCGGCGGAGATGGCCCGGATCGCGTCGTTGATCGGGCGGACGCTACGGGCCCGGTCGGACGAGGAGGCGGTCGCGGGGATCCGGGCGGACGTCCGGGACCTGTGCGCCGACTTCCCGCCCTATCCCTCCCTGGTGGGCCTCGACGGGTCGCAGGGGGCGGCCGGCGCCGGCTAGGCCGGCATCGGGATGCCTGAAATCGGCTGGTACGCCGTCGTTCTCGCGGTGGCTGCCGGGGTCACCGCCCTCGCCTGGTCCCCCGCGGCGTGGCTCGCCCGCAAGGCCGGGTACGTGGCCCTGCCCGGCGACCGCAAGATCCACGCCGCCACCACCCCCTACGGCGGCGGCCCCGCCATGTTCCTCGGCTTCCTCTTGGCCATGATCGTGGCCTCGGCCCTGCACCCGCTGCACCCGCTGTTCATGAGCTCCTCCGAGCCGCTGGGCATCGTGCTCGCCGGCGGGGCCATCTTTGCCGTGGGTCTCCTGGACGACGCGCGGGACATGTCGGCACCGGCCAAGGTGGCCGGGCAGGTCCTGGCCGCGTCGATCCTCTACTTCCTGGGGGTGACGCTCTACTGGTTCAAGGTGCCTCTCGGGGGGCTGGTCACGCTGACCCCCGGCATCACGCCGCTCATCATGGCCCTATGGGTGATCGCCATCACGAACGCCGTGAACCTCATCGACGGCCTCGACGGGCTGGCCGCCGGGGTGGTGGCCATCGGTGGGGGGGCGCTCGCCGTGTACGGCCTCCGGCTCATGGAGATCGGGGTGCTGTCCAAGACAAACATCGGCCCGCTCATCGCCGTGCTGGCGTGCGGCATCTGCCTCGGCTTCCTGCCGTTCAATTTCCACCCGGCCAAGATGTTCATGGGTGACGCGGGCGCGCTGTTGCTCGGACTGCTCATGTCCGCGTCCACGATGGTCATCGGCGGCCGGATCCCGCCCCTGTCGTCGACGACGGGCACCTCGCCCACTACCGGGCTCACCTACTTCTTCTTCGCTCCGCTGCTCATCCCCTTCTTCATCCTCGGGGTACCGCTGGTGGACATGGCCTTCGCCTTCATCCGGCGGACGGCGCGGGGGACCGGGTTCCACACGCCGGACAAGGACCACATCCACCACCGGCTGCTCCGCCTTGGGCACGGCCACCGCCGGAGCGTGGTGATCCTGTGGGCGTGGACGGCGATCCTTTCGGGGTTCATCCTCTTCCCGCTGTTCGTGGGGGCGGTGAACCCGTTCATCCCCCTGGGCGTCGCCCTGCTCGCGGCGGCCCTGTACACGTGGTTCCACCCGAGCCTCCGGCACCGCGAGGGGGACGTGGTCCCTGCGGCCGACGCCATCGCCGCCCGGCAGGCGGGGCAGCTCGCCCACCCCGTCGCCCCGGGCCGGTTCGCCCGGCCGGAGCGCCCCAGCGGGCCGGAGCGCCCCACCCGGCCGGAGCGCCCCAATGGGCCGGAGCGCCCGGCCAGGGCCCTCGCACCGCACCGGGCGAGCAACGGCGCCACCGCCCGCATTCCGGCCGGGACCGGCGGCCAGGGGTCTGCGCCTCCATCGGCGCCCGGTGCCCGCGGAGCCTCCCGCTGGTCCAGCGATCGTTTTGCCGACCATCCAGACCAGGCGCGATGATGGCCGCCGTGTCCACATCCCAGCCAGCCGCCGTTCGCGGCGCAGGCCGCCGGACCGGGCGCGCGGGCAACCGCACGGCCGAGTGAACGCGGGGCATCGGGTTGGTGCAACGCACCTCAGCTCGGCCTAGCGCGGCCGGACGACATGACGCCGCAGCAACCCCCCGTGCCGGAGCCGGCCCGCGCTGCCTCATCGCCGAAACGGGCGCCCAGGCTGGGCGACCTCTTCTGGGTTGGGACGGCGTGTGCCCTGGCCATCATCCTGGGCGGCGGGATCGGGTACGCCTTGGACGCGGCCTTCCACACGGTGCCATGGCTCACGATCGCCGGCCTCGCGTTCGGTGTAATCTCGGCCGTCCTGCTGGCCGTCAACCAATTTCGCAGGTATCTCTGAGGGGCAGGCCCTACACTGCCGCCGGCGACGCCCAGGGGCGGCCTCCGGCCGGGGTCGCCACGCGGGGCGGGACCTGAGAGAGAGAAAGCACGTGTTCGAACAGTCCAACCTGCCCGACGTGGCCGCAGTGGCGCGTCGCACCATGGTCGGCGCGCTCGTCGTGGGCGTCGTCGGCCTGGCGATGCTGCTCTTCTTCAACCAGCCGTGGGCGGCGCTCGGCCTCTGCATCGGACTTGCCATGGGCATGGGCAACTTCCGGCTGATCGTCCGGTCGGTGGTGAAGGTCGGCAAGCGGTCCCAGTCCAACAAGCGGAGGCCGCTGGCCATCAACACGCTGGGACGGTTGATGGCCATGACCGTCATCGCTCTCGTGGTGGTGTGGTTCGTCACCCCGCTGGGCTTCGGCATGGTGGGCGGCATGGCGCTGTTCCAGTTCATCCTGCTCGCCAACGTCACCCGGTCGATGATCAAGGCCGGTGGCGGTGGCGGCGGCGCCGGCCTCTTGTTCGGGGCCATGGCATCGCGTGGGCTCGGGTTCGACGGTGCGGAGAGCGACGGGACCGCCGGCGGCGACAGGCCCCAGGCTCTCGACGCTCCTTCCGGACCGGTGAGCGACCTTTCCGAGGACGGGCGGGGAGCAGCCTGATCGATGGCGTTCCCCCTGGGCCCGTCGGCCCTCCACTCGTTCCTGGCGGTCGACATCACGGTGGGCACACACCTCACCACCAAGATCGCCGGCTTGACCATCAACCTGGACACCGTCTGGGCGACCGGAGTTGCCGTCATCGTGCTGGTCGTCATGGTCCTGCTCCTGCGCCGCAAGTCGGCCGGCCCCGTGCCCTCCAAGTACAAGCTGGTCTGGGAGATGGGGGTGGACACGGTCACCCGGCAGGTCGAGGGGTCCATCGGACCTGCCGGCCGGTCCGTCATCCCGCTGGCCCTGGCCCTTTTCCTGTTCATCTTCGTGGCCAACTTCTTCGAGATCTTCGGCGTCGGCAGCAAGTACGAGATCTTGGGGCCGCCCACCGCGGACGTGAACCTGCCGCTCGCCATGTCGCTCTTCGTGATCGCCTGGGTCCACATCGCATCGGTGCGCACCCGCGGCATCGGCGGCTACATGCGGCACTACTTTGCACAGCCGTTCCCCAAGTACCTCTTTCCGTTCAACGGCTTCATCAACGTGGTGGAGGAGCTCGCCAAGCCGGTCACTCTGGCTCTCCGGCTCTTCGGGAACCTGTTCTCCGGCGGCCTGATGCTGACCCTGATCGCCGCCCTCGGCGCCTGGAAGCTGGGCGCCGTGCCGATCGGCGACGTAGCCACCCTGATCTTCGACGTTGTCTGGAAGCTCTTCGATGTCTTCCTCATCGGCCCGATCCAGGCCTTCATCTTTGCTCTCTTGACCATCCTGTACTTCGACACCGCGATGGCGACGGACCATTGACCCGTCGACAGCAGCTCTCAACTCGAGGAGAAAGGTAAGAAATGGCAGCTTCTTCGCAGTACGCGACGCAGATCGCCGGCGCCATGATCGGCGGCGGCCTGGCGCTCGGCGGCGGTGCCATCGGCGCCGCGGTCGGGGACGGCCTCGCCGGCAGCCAGACCATCGCCGGTGTGGCCCGCCAACCCGAGGCCCAGGGACGCCTGTTCACCATCATGTTCCTGACCGTCGGCCTGGTGGAGGCGATGTACTTCATCAACCTCGCCTTCACCGTGCTCTTCGTCTTCGTCCTCTACAAGAAGTAGTCGGGGGGGGAAGCGCAGAGGAGCGCAGCGTGATGGTTTCGGGCATCTTCATCGTCCCCAACGGGACGTTCATCGTCGAGGTGGTCGCCTTCGTCATCGTGCTCGCCGTGGTGGCCAAGTACGCCGTTCCCTTGGTGAACTCGCAGCTGCAGGAGCGCCAGGACGCCATCGCCGCGGAGTTGGCTGCGGCGGACGAGGCGAAATCCGAGGCGGAGGCCCAGGACGAGGAGCGCCGTGCCGAGCTGGAGCGGGCACGCGCCCGCGCCCGCGAGATCGTCGAACAGGCGGAGCACACGGCCAGCCGCCTGACCGAAGACGCCAAGGCACGCGGCCAGCGGGAGTACGAGGAGCGGGTCGCCAGCGCGGAGGCGGAGGTCCGCCTGGCCCGCCAGCGGGCACTGGAGGAGGCGGCCCAGAGCCTGGGCGGCGTGGTCGTGGACGTGGTCGAGCGCATCATCGGGCGCGAGGTCGATTCCGCCGCCCACAGCGACCTCATCGGCGAGGCCGTGCGGGCGCTCGTCGGGGGACCCGGCTCGCCGGCCGGAGGGGCTGCCTCGGCGACCGACGGGAACCTGTGAACCCGTCGATCCAGGGCTACACGGCCGCCATCCTCGACACGCTCGACGGCCGGGGCCGCGCCGCGCTGGCGGGGGACATGGCCCTGGTCGACCGGCTCTTCGGCCGGGATCCCCAGCTCCGGGCGGCGCTGACCGATCCCGCCGTCCCCGGACCGTCCCGGCGCGTGGTGCTGGGCGAGCTGCTCGAGGGGAAGGTCAGCCCGGCCGCGGTCCGTCTCACGGCCTACGCCGCCGGCGCCGTGCACGGGCCCGAGGTGCCCGGCGCAGTGGCCTGGGTGGCCGCACGCGTCCGCCAGGTGGTCGAGCGGGGCACATCGGCCGAGGAGCTGCTCGGCCACCGTGGTGCCCGCGCCCGCGTGGGCGGGTACGCCGGCGCGGTGTTCGAGGACATCGCCACCGAGGAGCTCGAGGAGGTCGAGGACGAGCTGTTCCGGTTCGCCCGGACCGTTGACGCCACGGCGCCGCTGCGCACTGCTCTCGGGGACCGTGACCTGCCTCCCGAGGTGCGGCGGGCGCTCGTGGACCAGCTCCTGTCGGGCAAGGTCCGACCGGCCACGTTGCGCCTGGTGGACTACGCCGTCGTGGGCGGCCGGCCACGCGACGTGGTGGGCACGCTGGACTGGCTGGTGGAGGAGACCGCCCGGGCCCGGGGTTGGCGGGTGGCCCGGGTGCGGTCCGGCCAGGAGGTCGACCGTGACGAGCGGGCCATGCTGGAGCAGACGCTCACCCGGCTCACGGGTTCGCCGGTCGAGCTGCAGGTGACCGTGGATCCGGCCCTGCTGGCCGGCGTGGACGTGGAGATCGGGGACCTCCACCTGGATGCAACCGCACGCGGCCGCCTGGAGCGGCTGCGCGAGCACGTTGTGGTGGGGGGATGGCAGGACCTGGGGTTCGGGCGGTCGGCGCGGTCCACGGCCGGGGTGGCGGAGCCACCGGATCAGGATGCCACCGCCCAGCCGGACGGCGAAGGCGGCGGCACCGCCGGCGATCGAGCGCGAGATTGAGAGGACGGAGCGGAACATGGCAGAGCTGACGATCAGCGCCGACGAGATCACCGAGGCGTTGCGGCGCCATGTGGACGATTACGTTCCGGCGGTGGGCGCCGAGCAGGTCGGCCGGATCGTGGAGGTCGGCGACGGGATCGCCCGCGTGTCCGGGCTTCCCGGCGCCGCGGTCAACGAGCTGTTGGAGTTCGAGGACGGCACCCTCGGCCTGGCCCTGAACCTGGACGAGGACACCATCGGCGCCGTCGTCCTGGGCGGCGTGGACGGCCTGGAAGAGGAGCAGACGGTGAAGTCCACCGGCCGCATCCTCTCGGTTCCGGTGGGCGACGCGCTGCTCGGCAGGGTGGTGAACTCCCTCGGAGAGCCGCTCGACGGGAAGGGGCCCATCCAGACCGATCAGACCCGCCGCCTGGAGGTCCAGGCTCCGGGCATCGTGGGTCGCCAGCCGGTGTCCGAGCCCATGCAGACGGGGATCAAGGCCATCGACGCCATGACGCCCATCGGGCGGGGCCAGCGGGAGCTGATCATCGGCGACCGCAAGACCGGCAAGACGACGATCGCCGTCGACACCATCCTCAACCAGCGCGACACCGGTGTGAAGTGCATCTACGTCGCCATCGGCCAGAAGAACTCCTCGGTCGCCCAAACGGTCAGCACGCTGGACGAGCACGGCGCCCTGGGCTACACCGTCGTGGTGGTGGCGTCCGCCGGGGACCCGGCGCCGTTCAAGTACCTGGCCCCCTACGCCGGCTGCGCAATGGGCCAGCACTGGATGGAGAACGGCGAGGCCGCCCTCATCGTCTACGACGACCTGTCCAAGCAGGCGGAGGCCTACCGGCAGATCTCGCTTCTCCTGCGCCGGCCCCCGGGTCGCGAGGCGTACCCCGGCGACGTGTTCTACCTCCACAGCCGGCTGCTGGAACGGGCGGCCAAGCTCTCCGACGAGCTCGGCGGGGGATCGCTGACCGCCCTCCCGATCATCGAGACCAAGGCCGGCGACATCTCGGCCTACATCCCGACCAACGTGATCTCCATCACCGACGGCCAGATCTTCCTCGAGGACTCCCTCTTCTACGCCGGCGTGCGGCCGGCCATCAACGTCGGCAACTCGGTCTCCCGGGTGGGCGGCGCAGCCCAGATCCGGGCCATGCGCACCGTGTCGGGGACCCTGAAGCTCGACCTGGCCCAGTTCCGCGAGCTCGAGGCGTTCGCGACCTTCGGGTCCGAGCTGGACAAGGTGTCCCAGGCCCAGCTCGACCGCGGCTACCGCCTGACCGAGCTGCTGAAGCAACCCCAGAACGAGCCCCTGCCGGCGGAGGAGCAGGTGGCGGTCATCTACGCCGGAACCCACGGCTTCACCGACGCGGTCCCCGTGGAGCACGTGCGCCGCTTCGAGGTGGAGCTGCGTGAGTTCCTGCGGGCCAACCATGCCGGGCTGCTCGACCACATCCGCAGCACGGGCAAGCTGCCCGAGGAGTCGGAGATGGACGCGGCGATGCGGGAGTTCGTGGACGGCTTCGACACCGGGAAGGTCGACTGAGGCGATGGCCGGTGGCCAGGAGCGCGCGCTGCGGCGACGGATCCGCAGCGTCCAGTCCACGAAGAAGATCACCAAGGCGATGGAGCTCATCGCCGCCTCCCAGATCGTCCGGTCGCTGAACCGGATGAACGCCAACCGCCCGTACAGGGAGGGCATGGCCCGGCTGGTGGTGGAGGCGGCCAAGGGCGACCCGGCAGCCGCCCGGTCCCTGCTCGGCGTGCCCGAGGAGCGCAGCCGCGTGGCCGTGCTCGCCATCGTCGGCGACCGGGGGCTCTCCGGCGCGTACAACTCGTCCACGCTCCGGGCCACCGAGCGCCTCTTGGGCTCGCTCGAGCGCCAGGGGGCCGAGACGCGGCTGTTCACCGTGGGGAAGAAAGCCCCCGCGTACTTCCGGTTCCGCAATCTGGAGGTGGAGCGGTCGTTCGTGGGCATGAGCGAGCGCCCCCAGTGGGCCGACGCCCGGCAGGTGGCCGCCACGGTGGTCGCCCCCTTCGTGGCCCACGGGGTGGACCAGGTCCTCCTGGTCTCCACCCGGCACCGGTCAGCCGGCTCCCAGGCGGTGGAGATCCGCCAGCTGCTGCCCCTGCCCGAGCCGGGCAGGGGAGCCCTCGACGCCGATGGTCGCAGCCCCGAGGGCGGCGAGCGGGCCGATGGGCAACGTGCTGGCGCCGCGGCCGCCGACGGCGCGGGCTCTGCGGTGGCGGGAGCGGCCGGCGGGGGATCGAGCGGGCAGCCAGCGCCGGACAGCGGCGGCTACACCGAGTTCGAGCCCGACGTCGAGACGCTGCTGGCACAGCTGGCCCCCCGGGCCGTGGAGTCGGAGATCTTTGCCGCCATGCTCGAGGGTGCGGCATCGTTCTTCACCGCACAGCAGCGGGCGATGGCCGCGGCCAGCGACAATGCCGACGAGCTGGTGAAGACGCTCACCCGCGTCATGAACCGCGCCCGGCAGGATGCCATCACCACCGAGATCATGGAGATCGTGGGCGGGGCGGAAGCGCTCCGCCAGTCGAAGGGAGCCTGACCCATGGCCATCACCGCACCCGAGAGGCCGGCGCACGGCGGGCAGCTGGAGCAAGGCCGAGTCGTCGCCATCGCCGGACCGGTCATCGACGTGGAGTTCCCTCCGCACGCACTGCCGGAGATCAACCACGCCGTCCAGGTGGACCTGGAGCTGGAGGGCACGAAGGTCACCGTCACCGCCGAGGTGGCCCAGCAGATCGGCGAAGGCCGGGTCCGCTGCATCTGCATGCGTCCGACCGACGGCCTGGTGCGCGGCGCGCCGGTGCGCAACCTGGGGCACGGCCTCCAGGTGCCGGTGGGCGACGTCGTGCTCGGCCACGTGTTCAACGTGCTGGGCGTGCCCTTGGACACCGACGACATCGGGCCGGTCGCCGACCGCTGGGACATCCACCGTGCCCCGCCGGCCTTCGACCAGCTCGAGCCCCAGCGTCGCATGTTCGAGACCGGCATCAAGGTCATCGACCTGCTGGAGCCCTACGTCCAGGGCGGCAAGATCGGCCTGTTCGGCGGGGCCGGCGTGGGCAAGACGGTCATCATCATGGAGATGATCAACCGGGTCGCCACCAACCACGGCGGCGTGTCGGTGTTCGCCGGCGTGGGCGAGCGGACCCGGGAGGGCACGGACCTCTGGCTGGAGATGCAGGAGTCCGGCGTCATCGAGAAGGCCGCGCTCGTGTACGGCCAGATGGACGAGCCGCCCGGCGTCCGGCTGCGCGTGGGGCTCGCCGCCCTCACGATGGCCGAGTACTTCCGCGACGTCCAGAACCAGGATGTGCTCTTGTTCATCGACAACGTCTTCCGGTTCGTGCAGGCCGGCTCCGAGGTTTCCACGCTGCTGGGGCGCATGCCCTCCGCTGTTGGCTACCAGCCCACCCTGGCCGACGAGATGGGCGAGCTGCAGGAGCGGATCACCTCCACCCGGGGCAAGTCGATCACCTCGCTGCAGGCCGTGTACGTGCCGGCGGACGACTACACCGATCCGGCACCGTTCACCACCTTCACCCACCTGGACGCCACCACCCAGCTCTCCCGTGAGATCGCCGCCCAGGGCATCTACCCCGCGGTGGACCCGCTGGCGTCCAGCTCCAACATCCTCGCCCCCGAGGTGGTGGGCGACCGGCACTACGCCGTGGCCCGCCAGGTGCAGGCCGTGCTCCAGCGCTACCGGGAGCTGCAGGACATCATCGCCATCCTCGGGCTGGACGAGCTGTCCGAAGAGGACCGCGTCACGGTGGCCCGCGCCCGCAAGATCCAGCGTTTCCTGTCGCAACCCTTCATCGTGGGCGAGGCCTTCACCGGCCTCAAGGGCATCACGGTGCCCATCGCCGAGAGTGTCGAGTCGTTCGAGGCGCTGGTCAAGGGCGAGCTCGACGAGGTTCCCGAGCAGGCGTTCTTCAACGTGGGCGGCGCGGAGTCGGTGCTGGAGAAGGCCCGGTCGCTGGCAGAGGAGTCCTGATGGCCGACGGGGTGTTCGAGGCCCTCGTCCTGACGCCCGAGGCCGAGCTCCTGCACGCCGACGCCCGGTCCGTCGTGCTCCGCAGCTCGGACGGGGACCTGACGGTGCTGGACGGCCACACCCCGCTCATCACCGACGTAATGCCCGGGGACGTCCGGGTGGACCCGGCGGAGGGCGATGCCGTCCACCTGGCTGTCCACGGCGGCTACATGCAGGTCGAGTCGGGCGAGGGAGTGGGCGGCGCCGAGGGCCGGGCCACGAGGGTGACGCTGCTGGCCGGCACCGCCGAGCTGGCCGTGGACATCGACGCAGCCCGCGCCGAGCGTGCCCGCTCGGAGGCCGAGGCCAAGGTGGAGCAGCTGCGGGCGTCCACCGGCCGCAGCGGTGGTGCCGGCGGCGGCGCCGGACCGGGCGCCCGGGGCGCTGCGGCGGGTGGGGAGCCGGCCACCGGCGAGCCGGCGCCCGTGACGCCCGAGGAGATCGAGCTGGCCGAAGCCGAGGCCGCCTTGCGGCGGGCGCAGGTGCGCCTGGAGGTCGCAGGAGCAGCCACGTAGCGCCGGCGGGTCTGCGCGGGCGGCCGGCGGTGGCAGTTCAGCGAAGGGACGCCGCCAGCCGGGACGCCGCCAGCTCGGAAGCCGCCAGCCGGGGAGCAATCAGCCGGGGAGCCATCAGCCGGGACGCCGGAAGTAGCGGCTGAGCGTCTCGCCCTGCTGCTGGTAGGAGGAGCCGATCCCCGGCCCGTAGAGGATCTCCGGCGCCTCGAGCATGCGCTCGAAGGTCAGCTTGCAGACCGCCTGCCCGTGCTCGATCATGAACGGCACGTCGTGCGCCCGCACCTCGAGCGCGGCCCGGGAGCCGCGGAAGGCGCCGGCCGGGTCGAAGCCGAACCCAGGGTCGAAGAACCCGGCGTAGTGGGTCCGCAGCTCCCCGCTGGTGGGGTCGTAGGCGGTCATCTCGGCCGCCAGTTCCGGCGGAACCGACACGGCGTCGTTGGACATGAGCAGGTAGAACTTGTTCGGCGAGAGGACGAGCCGATTGCCGTCCTCCCGCACCACCGGGTCCCAGAAGGGCGACGGCTCCAGCGCGCCGGACCGACCGAGATCCAGCAGCGGGGCGTGCTCTCGGGCTGAGTACCCGACCCGCCCCACGGCGTCGCCCCGAAGGTCCAGGGCCAGGAAGAGGCCGTTTGTGAGGATCAGGTCGTCGACCGGCACCGGCACGCCGTCGCGGTAGAGGAGCGGCTCCCGGTCGTGGGCCTCCCGGATCTCGCCGTCGGAGAGCGCGGCCCGCCCGATCGACAGCCGGAGCTGGTTCAGCGTCAGGTCCTCGTGCACCCTGATGGCGAAGGAGAGCGGCACGACCTCGAGGTACAGGGCGCCGTCGTAGCCGTTGGCGATCTCGTCGAACCGCTCGCTGTGGTCGGTGACAACCCGGGTGAAGACGTCGATGCGACCGGTCGAGCTCTTGGGGTTGGCCTTGCCCCGCAGCCCCTCGGGCAGATGCAGGCGCTCCTTCAACTCGATGAGGTAGGGGTGGCCCACCTCCAGCATCGCCCCCCGGCGGAGATCGATCTCGTCCAGCGTGTACTCCTTCAGCTTCCGCTCCACCGTGTCGTGGCCGGGGAGGACGCTGCAGCGGATCCTCGTGGCCGTCTCCCCCAGGCGGAGGTCCAGGCTGGCCGGCTGGATGTTCTCCGGCGGGACCTTGAACCGGCCGGCGTCCACGTACCCGGCCTTGACGGCCTGGTCGAGATGCTGGCCCGGAAGCACGCCGTTGCCGCCCCGGACGAGGCGGGTGGCGATGGGAGCGCCCGTCATCCGGCGATGATACGCCGGACCCGGCGCGAGCCCCCGGCGTTCCCGGTGGGTGCGGGCCGGGTAGGCACCACGTCGAGTGAGGGGCGCCCGGCCGCCGCTCGCTCCGTGGGCTGCCCCGGCGGGCCACACTGTGGCACCAACTAGCTATCCACCATCCACCCGAGGAGGACCATGGCCAGCATCAGCGTTACCAGCGACCAGTTCGAGGACGGGGGCAAGATCCCGCGCCGGGCCGCCCACAGCATGGCGGGGGGCGAGAACCAGAGCCCTCAGCTGGCATGGGACGGGGTCCCCACGGGCACCCAGAGCATCGCGGTCACGTGCTGGGACCCGGACGCGCCGACCACCGTCGGGTTCAGCCACTGGGTCCGAAGCGGGATGGCGCCAACGGCGACCGAGCTCCCCGAAGGGGCCGGCACCGGGACCGGCGACTGGGTAGACGGGATCACCGACTGGGGCCAGACGGGCTACGGGGGCATGGCTCCCCCGGAGGGTGATCCGGCCCACCACTACCAGTTCACCGTGTACGCCCTGGACGCCCGGGCCGAGACACTGGGCCTCGACGGGACCGCCACCTACGCCAAGTTCCGGTTCCTCATCCGGGAGCACGTGCTGGCGTCGGGCACCCTGACGGGGCTGTTCGCCGCGGGCGACTGACCGCGCCCCGGGGCGGAATGGCGGCTGGCAACGGCCGGAACCGCCTGCAAAGGATGTCCTTGCCGTAATGCCCATTGCGGCCCTGCTCTCGTTGCAACGCGGGTGCGAACCGGGGGTTTCGTGCGTTCGCGGCAATGGGTAGGTCGCGCGGGAACGAGTCGGGCAACAGGCGCGGGCTCGCGTGCCCGGTGAGGAGGAATTGCGATGGCAGCCGCGAGGAATTACACAACATCGGCCCCAGCGGGTACGGGTGCTGGGACGCGGACCCGCCTGGTGCTCGCGGAGGGCGGCGTGGTCTCCGGTCCCACCGTTCCGTTCAGCGTGGTGCTCTTGGGCCTCGTCACGGTGCTCGTTGCCGCCTGGGGGGCGGCCGCTCCCTTCTTCGGGCCCGATCTGGGCTTCGCCGCCGACCGCTTCGGCGCGTGGCAGTGGTCGCGGACCAGCCTCCTTCTGGCCGTGGTCCCGGGTGCGGTGGCGCTGGTGTGCGGGCTGTGGGTGCTGGCCGCGGCCACGCACCGCTCCTACGGCCGCCGCCCGGACCTGTGGTTGCTTGGGCTCATCGTGGCCGCCAGCGGCGCCTGGTTCGTGGTCGGCCAGTACGTGTGGCGCGCGCTGGGGAACCGCCCCTTCATCGCTCCCTCCGGGCCGACCCACTTCATGCTGAAGGAGCTGTGCTTCGCCGTCGGGCCGGGGGTCATCCTCATCCTCTCCGGGGCCCTGTTCATGGGCTGGGCGATGAGGCGCGAGCTGGCGGTGGTGGCAGAGCGCTTCCCGCGGGGTTCCGAGACCCCGGTGGTCGAGCCCGCGGCAGCGGTGGCCACCCCCGTGGCCGCCCCAGCCGGTGAGCCGGTCCGCACTGCGGCCCCGGGATCTGTCGCTCCCGGCGCTGTCGCTCCCGGCGCTGTGGCGCCGGCCGCTCCCGCTCCGGTCAGCACGGTCCAGCAGCCGGTGGCCGGGCACGCAGCCGTCGGGCAGCCGGTGGTGGAGCAGGCTCCAGGGACTGTCCGCGCCGCCCCGACGACGACGGTGGCCGAGCAGCAAGTCACCCGGCAGGTCCCGATGACGACGCCGACAGCGCCGACAGCGCCGACAGCGCCGACAGCGCCGGCGGGCGGGCCCCCCCTGGCGTGACGGCACCCGGGCCCCCCTGGCGTGACGGCACCCGGGCCCCCTGAGCGTCAGGAGTCGAAGCCGAGCCCCAGGGCGTCCAGGAGCCGGAGCCACCCGTTGCGCCTGCCGTCGCGGGCGTCGGCCCGTGCGATCGACCATCTCGTGGCCTGGACGACGGCCCAGGCCAGTGGCTCGGGGGGGAAGGGGACCGGCTTGGACCGCACGAGGTCCAGCTCGGTGCGAGCCGTGCGGGCGCCGCTCAGCAGGTCCAGCATCACCTGGGCGCCGAAGCGGCTGGCGCCCACCCCCAGGCCGGTGTACCCGGCGGCGTAGGCCACCCGCCCGCGGTGGGCGGTGCCGAAGAAGGCGCAGAACCGCCCGCAAGTGTCGATGGCCCCGCCCCAGCGATGCGTGAAGCGAAGGTCTTCCAGCTGGGGGAACGTCTCGTAGAAATGGCGGGCCAGCAGGCGGAAGGTGGCGGGCCGCTGGTCGTACTCCGGCTTGACCTTGCGCCCGTAGTGGTAGACGGCGTCGAACCCTCCCCACAGGATCCGGTCGTCCGCAGTCAGCCGGTAGTAGTGGAACTGGTTGCCGGCATCCGATACGCCCTGGCGGTGCTCCCAGCCGACCGACGCCAGCTGCCGGGAAGTCAGCGGCTCGGTCACCAGCACGTAGTCGTAGACGGGCACGATCCGGTAGCGGACGCGGCGGACGAACGGCTCGAAGGCATTGGTGGCAAGGGCCACCCGCTCGGCGAGCAGCGTGCCCGCCGGCGTGCGCAGCTCCACCCCGGACCTGTTGTCCGCGAGGCCGAGCACGGGGGAGTGCTCGGCGATCCGGACGCCCGCCTCCAGGCACGCCTCCCGTATGGCCCAGGCCAGCCGGGCCGGGTTGACCATGGCACAGCCCTCGCGTTCCCACAGGCCGCCCAGGTAGGTGGGTGAGCGGACTTCGGCCTTGACGGCCTCTGCGCCCAGCCACCCGGTGGGAGCCGCTCCCTGGCCCCGCATTTCCGCCAGCTGCCACGGCTGGGTGGCGACGGAGAGCGCGCCGGTCCGTTCCCAGCCGCAGTCGACCGAGCGGTCGGCGACGAACCGCTCGATGGCGTCCAGGTTGTCCATGCCCAGCTGGTGCAGCTGGGGATAGCTCGCAGGGAACCGGGCCCGGCCGTTGGCCTCTCCGTGGGTGAGGCTCGCTTCGCAGAAGCCTCCGTTCCGTCCGCTGGCCGCCCAGGAGGCGGTCTCGGCCTCGAGCACGGTCACCTTCCGGCCCGGGTCGGCCTTCTTGGCCAGGAGGGCGGTCCACAGGCCCGTGAACCCTGCGCCCACCACGGCCAGATCGGCACGCTCGGAGCCCACGAGTGCCGGCATCGGCGCAGGCGCGGCGGGGTCGTCGAGCCAGAAGCTCATGGGGCGGGCGTCGGAGAACCGGGCGTCGAGGCTGGAGCCCGATCGGGACCGGGGAGGTGAGTCGCCCACGGTCGCAGAGGCGAGGCCGCCGGCCGCCGCCGGTGCCCGCCCGGTTCCTCCAACAGTCAGGCGCCGGCCGGAGCCGATCACCTACGCTCGCCGCATCATGACGCTGGCGACGCCCACCCTCACCAACACCCACCCCGCCCTCCGGCGCTGCTGGCATCCGGTCGCCCGATCCGCCGACGTGGCCGGCGGGCCCGTCCGCACGCTGCTGCTGGGCGAGCCGTGGGTGCTCGTCCGGCTCGGGCCCGGTGGCGCCGTCCAGGCCTTTCCCGACCGGTGCCCGCACCGCCTGGCGCCCCTTTCCATCGGCTCGCTCGACGTGGTGGGGGATGCCGTCGCCGTGCTCCGGTGCGCCTACCACGGCTGGTGCTTCGACGCCTCCGGCCGTTGCGTCGAGCTCCCGGCGCTCGGCCCCGGCGCCACGATCCCGCCCCGGGCGCGCCTGCGCCCCGGGCACGCGGTGACCGAGCGCCACGGGATGGTCTTCCTGGCGCCCACAGCTCCGGCACCGGGATGCGCCGAGCTTCCCTCCGTTCCGGAGGCCGAGGACCCCTCGTACATGGCCGGGGACCTGCCGCCGATGCGGACCCGGGCGGCGGCAGGGTTCCTGGCCGACAACTTCTTGGACATGGCCCATTTCCCCTTCGTCCACGCTGCAACGTTCGGCGCAGCGGACCCGGTCGTCCCGCCATTGCACGTGGTCCGGGACGGGCTCTCCTTCGTTGCCGAGAACGAGCACGACTTCGTCAACCGTGAGGACCCGGGCGTGGCGGCTGGCATTCGACCGCTGGTCCAGCGGCGGCGCGTCACCTACCGGGTGCACGCTCCCTTCCACCTCGTGCTCCGGCTGGACTTCCTGGGCTCCGGCGGTACCAATGTCATCGGGTTCTTCCTCCAGCCCGAGACGGAGGACTCGACCCGCGTGTACTCCACGATCTGGCGCAACGACCTTGACCACGACCCGGCCCGCCTGGCCGATGCCGTTGCGTTCGAGGTGAAGGTAGTGCAGGAGGACCTGGCGCTCCAGGACACGTTCGACGTCCGGGGCTTCCCCCTCGACCCTACGGCGGAGGTGCACACCCGCGCCGACCGGTCGACCCTCGAGCTCCGCCGGATGCTGGCCGAGCTCGTCAACTCCCCAGCCGACCGGGCTCCCGGGGAGCACGCGGTGCTGCCGGGGCGCGGAGCCGGGGAGCCCTCGACCGGTTCCGGTCCGGCCGTGCTCCACGCGACACCCGCCCATGGCTAGCCCCGTGGTCGTGGTGGACCATCCTGCAGTGGCCCACCGGCTGGGGCGCCTGCGGGACATCGTCACCTCGGCAAACGAGGTGGTGCGGCTGGTCCACGAGGTGTCCACGTTCGTCGCCTACGAGGCGTTGCGGGACCTGGCGACGGAGCACGTGCCGGTGGAGACGCCGGTGGCGCCGGCCGCAGCCGTGCGGGTGACCGAGACGGTGCTCGTGGTGCCGGTCCTGCGAGCCGGCCTCGGCATGGTCCCGGCCGTCCAGGCGCTGCTGCCGTCGATCGAGGTGGCCTGCGTGGGCCTGCGCCGCAACGATTCCACCCTCAAGGCCGAGGTCTACCTGGACCAGCTGCCGGCAGACCTGTCGGGGCGCCGAGTGGTCGTCTGCGACCCGATGCTGGCCACCGGAGGGTCCCTGGCGTCGGTATGCGCCATGGCCGCGGCGCGGGGGGCATCGCAGCTCCAGGCGCTCTGCCTCATCGCCTCCACGCCGGGCCTGCAGCGCTTCCACCGGGAACAGCCGGGCGTGGCGGTGGCATGTGCTGCGGTGGACCCGTCGCTCGACGAGCGGGGCTACATCGTCCCCGGACTGGGTGACGCGGGCGACCGGCTCTTCGGCCCGCTGCCCTGACGGGTCCCTCAGCCCCCACCCCTGCTCCCGCCGGCGCCCCTCCCGCCGGTCCGGCTCCCCCCGGCGAGCGCTGCCAGCCGTCGCAGCGCCGTGAGCGCCGCCAGAGCCCTCTGCGCGGCGCGCCACGTGGTGGAGGACCGCATGGCATCGAGCTGGGCCTCGGCGTCGGCCAGGGCCGCCCGCAGCGCGGACACGTCCACGTCCACCGCTTCGAGCCGCCGCCCGGCGTCCCCGAGGCTCTCGGACAGCTGGCGGGCGTCGCTGCGGAGCCGCTGCACCTCGCCGGCGAGTCGGTCCCGCTCGCGCCGGGTCAGCTCCTCTCGCAGGGCCCGCGCCCGCAGTCCGGCCGCCGAACCCGCGGGCAGGAGCACCGGCGCCTGTGTATGGCGCTCTTCGATCGTGCGGTGCGTCTGCTTCCACACCTCCGCGCCGTGGTCCGTCTTGGAGCTGAGACCCTCGCTCCATGAGCGCAGGAGGGCGCTGACCGTGGGCGCGCTCTCGACGCCCAAGGCCGCGGCCGCCCGCATGAGGTGGTCCCAGTCCTCCAGCACCGGCAGCGACTCGTCCCAGGTGAGGCCCAGGTCCGTCACCGCCTGGCGGGGGACTGCGTAGCCGTTGTTGGGCGTGCGGTTGTCGACCAGGTGGTCCAGGTAGTCGAACTCGATGGGGTAGTCCACGTGGGGCCGGCTCACGACCTCGTACCCGTCGTCCCCGCCCCACGCCCCCGGCAGGGAACGCACCGTCTGGGTGGCCACGCACGCCCGAACGACGCGGCCCGGAGCGCGCCCGGCCGCCTCCTCGAAGCATGCCACCCAGTTGGCGAAGGCGACGTCGTCATCGTCGAGCGCGGCCACGTAGCGCCCCCGGGCCATCCGGGCGCCCACGTTGAGGGGGTGCGCGCGGCCGCCGCCCTCCACGGGCACCACCCGGACCCGCCCGGCGAACCTGGGGTGGAACGTCGCCACGGTCGCCTCGACGGCGGCGACGGCGCCCTCCTCGGGGTCGTGGACGAGGACCAGCACCTCAAAGCGGTCGCAGGTCTGCGCGGCCAGGCTCAAGAGGGCGTCCTCCAGCGTTGCCGGGCGCCGCCCCCGGGTCCGGAGCAAGACAGTGAGGAACGGCGCGCCGTGCTGGTCCCGCGCCGACCCGGCCCCGGCGACGGCCGGGTGCTCGACGGGAGGGGTGGCCGGGGTCCCGGGCAGCTGGGTCACACGTCCGCGTAGGAGAACCGGTGGTCGGCGTAGTCCTGGTCTACGAACTGCGCCACGGCGTGGTCGTGGTCGATCGCCTCGGGCATGTCGCCCGCGTCGACCCGGGCCCGCAGCTCGGCGCCCACCCGCCGCGACAGTGCGTCCGGGCTCGCCTCCAGCGCGGCCAGGGCGGCCAGGGCAAGGTCGCGCCGGTCGTAGCGCCAGGGAAGCAGGACGCGAACCCGCGCGGAATGCTCGAGCTCGCCCTCGCCGGCCAGGATCATCCCGTCTTCTGAGAGGCGCTTGTCGTGCAGCACCCGGGCGGTGGGGCGGTGGACCACCCGCCACCCGGCCAGCCGGGCGCGCCAGGAGAAGTCCACGTCGTCCCCGTGGAGGAAGAAGAGGTCGGTGTCGAACCCCCCGATGGCCCGGACCACGCTGGCGCGGGCCAGGAAGCAGGATCCCGAGGCCCAGCTGGTGTCGCCGGTGCGGGGGTCATGGGCCTTGGGGTGCTCGAGCGGCAGCTGCCGGCCTTCGACGACCCCCACCGTCGGGTCGGCCATCCCGGCAACCAGCTCGGTCACCATGCGGGGCGCGGCGTAGGTGTCGGGGTTGACCACGAGGACCAGGTCCTCGGTCATCGTCCGGAAGAGCCGGTTGTGGCCGCCGGCCGAGCCCAGGTTCGCCCCGAAGTGCAGGTAGCGCGACTCGTCGATCCCTCCGGGCACCAGGTCGTCTGCGGGCAGCGGCGTCGCCCCGCCGCCAGGGGCTCCCAGGACCGGCTCGGGCGAGCAGTCCCCGATCCACAGCGACGCCGAGCGGATGGCGCCGGCTCGACGCGCACCGGCGCACGCCGCAGCCACCGCCTCGGCAAACCGGGTCATGGCGCCGGCCGGCGTCCGGTACAGCACGGTCTGGACCCGCAGGGAAGGGGGTGCCGCGTCGCCCGGCCCGGTCACCCGGGCTCGCCGATGTCCTCGTGCCACGTCTCGGGGTTGGCGGCAACGAACGACCCGAGCAGGGCGGCGCACTCCTCGTCGTCCACGACCGCCACCTCGACGCCGTGGTCGGCCAGCCACTCGTGGGCGCCGACGAACGTCCGCTGCTCGCCCACCACGAGGCCCCCGATCTCGAACTGCCGGATGAGCCCGCTGCAGTACCAGCACGGCGAGAGCGTGGACACCATCACGGTGTCCCGGTAGTCCCTCCGCCGTCCGGCGTTCCGGAAGGCGGCCGTCTCGGCGTGCAGCGACGGGTCGCCGTCTTGGACCCGCCGGTTGTGCCCACGCCCGAGCAGGGTTCCGTCACGGTGGAAGAGCGCGGCGCCGATGGGGATGCCGCCCTCCCCCAGCCCCGCGCGCGCCTCTTCCACCGCCACCCGCAGGTAGCGGCGCGCCTGCTCGTCGGTGATGCCCCTCGCCATGGTCATCGCTCAGCCTCCCAGAGCCTCGCCCGCAAACGGATTGGCCGGCAAGCCGGCGCCGGTCAGCCGCTCGATCAGCAACCGCTCGTCGAGCGCCGGGAGCGAGTCGAAGCGGTGCAGGTGGTCGGGCCGCCAGAGGAATTCTGACGCATCGCTGAACCCGTCGTAGTGGACGTGCCATCCCCGCTCACGTTCGGCGGCGCTCCAGCGCCCCTGGCGCTCCCGTAGGACCTTGCGCCGGCCGTGCGCCGACGAGCGGATGGGGTAGTGGCGGTTCAAGAACTTGTAGGGGAAGATGCGGCGGCCGGCGAACGACGTGTCGTGCCCCCCGGTTGCGGCGAAGCGCACCGGGATCGGCTGGGGCTTCCACGCCTTGCGCTGGACGAAGTCGGCTTGGACTCCGGCGCCGAACTCGAACCACGAGAAGCTCTCGGCGAGGGAACGGCTGCCGTCCCACGTATCGGCCACGGGGCGGAAGTTCATGACCGTGAAGTCCGCGCAGTTGAAGCCGAAGCGGTCCAGGGCGAAGAGGGCCCGGCGGAGCGATACCCCGGGCCAGGGAGATTGGCGGATCTCGTCCGCATCCTGGTTCACCACCCAGTCCGCCCCCGAGGAGTGCGCCACCTGTTCCACCCGGGACAGGATCGCCTCGAGCTCGAAGGTCCCCGAGGACCCCCCCGCCGGGAACCGCTCGACGGTCAGGCCGGGGTCTGCGGCCGCCCGGCGCACGAGAGCCTCGTGCGTGCCGTCGGTCGACCAGTTGTCGATGACGTGCACGCGGACCTGGTCCTCCCGCAGCGTGTCCAGGACGTCCTCCACGATGTCCGACTCGTTGAACGTGGCCATCACGGCCAGCACGTCGAACTCTGCCGGCGTCGCCTCGAGCGTGCTCGGGTCCCAACGGTCGAGCAGGGTGACTGCCACGCTGGCCGCCGGGCCGCGCCCCGCCCGGCCGCGCAGCGACGGGCGCAGCCCCGTACGCCGGGCGACGCGCTCGAGCCAGCGGGGCGACGGCTCCCCGGCGCACACCGCCACCCCCGCCTCGGCCGGAGGGATGCGGGGCCGTCGGACGATGACGCTGGCGCTCCCCGCGCCCGCCGCGCCAAGCGTCCGGTCCAGGTACGCACCGAGGGCCGCCACGAGCGCGCCGGGGTCCGCCGGGCCGATGGGCGTCCCCTGGCGGCCGCTCGGCTTGGGTCCGCCCGAGCCGTCGGGTGCAACCCCAAGGTCGCCGGGCCGCCGGACCGCGAAGGCCGGTCGTTGCGACTGCGCAGGGGTCCCGGTGGGGCGCATGCCCCGATCGTACGGCGGCCGCCGGGGTACCCGGCGTGACCGCGGCCCGCGAGCCGGCGTCAGCTGGTGCCGTCCTCCTTCACGATGCGCCGCGCCACATGCTCGCCGATATGGTCCAGCTCTTTGTTCCATGACCACTGGTCGGCGCCGGCCGGCGGATCGAGCGCCGCGTCCGGGCCGAGCAGCCGCCGCACGGCGGCCTCCAGTGCCTGCGGCGTGGAGGCGCCCACGCACGTGACGGTGCCGTCGGTGTCCACCAGGATGTTGGTGGGCACCCCGCGGATCCCCAACTGCCTGGCGAAGGAGCCGTCGGGGTCCACCAGGACGGGGCCGCCGACACCCCAGAGCTCACAGAATTGCCGCGCCTCGGTGAAGGGGTCGACCCCTTCCCAGACGTTCACCAGGATCACTTCCAGACCAGACCGGCCTGCACGTTTGCGCAGATCTTCGATGATCGGCGCCTCCGCGTTGCAGGGGCCTCACCAGCTGGCGAAGACGTTCACCACGTACTTGCGCCCGGCCCACTCGCCGAGGTCGCGCAGCTCCTCGGTCCACAGGTCGACCAGCGGGATCGCCGGGAGAGGTCGCCCGACGAGGGGGTGCTCCACCTCCTCGAGCACGGTGGGGGGAGGCCCCTCCAGCAGGTCGTCCACCACCGTCACCGACCCCGACCCGGCATTGGCGACGAGGAGCCGCCCGCGCCGGGTCGGATGCTCGGTCACGCCCCCCGGCGCCGCGCCCACCGGGATGCGCGACCACTCGGCGCCGTCCAAGCCGAGCACGCTGACGCTGCCGTCGCCCCGGTTGGCCACGTAGAGCCGGTCGCCGTCCTGGCCCATGGTGAGCCCCACGGGGGCGTTCGGGACCACCAGCTCGGCCCGCACGGCCTGGGCCTCGGGGTCCAGGCGGCTGACCGTGCTGGCGAGAGAGTCGGCGATGAAGGCGTCCCCGCTGGCGTTGTCGACCCCGATGGCGCAGGGCCCCTGGCGCAGCGGGACCTGGCCGAGCACCTCGAGCCGCTCGGCGTCCACGATGGTCACCGAGGAGGCGACGAAGTTGACGCAGAAGACGCGGTCCCGTTGCCCGTCCACGGCGATGGCGCCCGCGCCCAGCTCGGCGGGCACGGCGGCGATGCGCTCCAACCGGTCCAGGTCGATCACGCTCATGGTGCAGCCGACGGCGTCCCCGCAGTAGAGCCGGCGCCGGTCCTCGTCGATCTCCAGCCCCGCCGGGTAGGACCCGACGGGAATCGTGGTGACCACCTCGTTGGTGGCGGTGTCGATCACCGACACCTGGTCCGATCGGGCGTCAGCAGTGAAGACCCGGCCGGTGCGGGTGTCCAGCGAGATGTCGATGGGCTCGGCGCCCACCTCCCCCGTGGCCACCACCGCGGCCCGCTCGACGTCCACCACGGAAACGGAGTTGGACCGCGAGCAGGCGACGTAGGCCAATCCGGTGCGGCGGTCGACGATCACGCCCTCGGGATCGAGCCCCACCACCACCTCTCCGTGGTAGGCGTAGGGCACCGGGCCGCTGCCGGTGATGCGGCAGCTCGGGCCGCTGGCCACGACGGGCACGCCGCCCCCCCGGGCATCTGTCTGGCCGTCCGCCTCCGTGGGGCCGGCTGGCACCGCCTGCATCGAGTCTCCTTTCGCGCCCTGGTCGCTGCCCGCCCCGTCGTGGCCGACCACGCACGGGCACCCGCCACCCGGCCTGCCTGGCTGGGCATTCGGGGCGCAGGCGGAGCATGCTAGGGCACGATGACCGACGACGCGCCGCCGCCCTCCGTCGACGCGCTGGCGCGGTCCATCGCCGACGTGGCCCTGCCGCACCCGCTGCTCGTGGCGGCGGCGCGCGAGGCGGTGGCCGCGGGGGACCCCGGGTCCGCCCGTGCCCGGGCCGAGCGGCGCGCCCGCGGCCTGCTCCGCCCGGTGGTCAACGCCACCGGGGTGCTCCTCCACACCAATTTGGGTCGGGCGGCGCTCGGCCACAGCCAGGAGCCCGGCGCCTGGAACCTGGAGCTGGACCTGGAGACGGGGGCCCGCGGGTCACGGCGGAGCCACGCGGCAGCCCTGGTGGCGCTGGCAGCCGGGGCGGAGGACGCCCTGGTCGTGAACAACGGCGCCGGCGCCGTCCTGCTGGCGCTCTCGGTGGTGGCGGGGGGGCTCCCGGTGCTCGTGAGCCGCGGGGAGCTGGTGGAGATCGGCGGCGGGTTCCGTGTCCCCGACGTGTGCGCCGTTTCCGGAGCGCTCATGGTGGAGGTCGGGACGACCAACCGGACCCGCCGCACCGACTACGAGCGCGCGCTGGCCGCACACCCCGGCGCCGGGGCGATCCTGAAGGTGCACCCCTCTAATTTCCGGGTCCAGGGCTTCACCGAATCCGTTGCGGTCTCCGAGTTGGCGCCGCTCGGGCCGCCCGTCGTGTGCGACCTGGGCTCGGGACTGCTGGACGAGCGGACGCCGTGGCTGGACGGCCCGCCGCCCTCCTGGCTCGCCGGCGAGCCCGCTGCCCGCCAGACGCTGTCCGCCGGCGCCGCGCTGGTGACGTTCTCGGGCGACAAGCTGCTGGGCGGCCCGCAGGCGGGCGTCATCGCCGGGCGCGCGGACCTTGTGGCGGCCTGCGCCCGCCACCCGCTGGCGCGGGCCCTGCGCCCGGGCGGGCTGGTGCTGGCGGCCCTGCAGGCCACCCTGCTCTCCTACCTTCGCCGGGATGGCCAGGCCATCCCCTTCTGGCGGATGGCCACGGCCCCCGAGGCGGCAGTCGAAGCCCGGGCCGAGGCGGTGGCGGGGGCCCTGGGCCGCGCCGGGGTGCGGGCCGACGCCGTCCGCTGCACGGCCGTGGCCGGGGGAGGATCGGTGCCCGGGCTCGGGATCCCCTCCGCCGGCGTGGCGGTCGACGGCGATCACCGGGCGTCGCTGCGGCGGCACGACCCTCCCGTGATGGCGCGGATGGAAGCGGGCCGTACGCTGTGCGACTTGCGCAGCGTGGACCCGTCCTTGGACCAGGTGCTCGTGGAGGCGGTGGGCGCCGCGGTCGCCGGCGGGAAGCGCTGAGCCGGTGCACGTCGTCGCCACCGCCGGGCACGTGGACCACGGGAAGTCGACCCTGGTCCGGGCCCTCACGGGCACGGACCCGGACCGCCTGGCCGAGGAGAAGGCCCGCGGGCTCACGATCGACCTCGGCTTCGCCTGGACGGCGCTCCCTTCGGGACGCGAGCTGGCGTTCGTGGACGTGCCCGGCCATGTGCGGTTCCTCAAGAACATGCTGGCCGGCGTGGGCGGTGTGGACGCCTGCCTCTTCGTCGTGGACGCCACGGAAGGGTGGAAGCCCCAGTCCGAGGAGCACCTGCGGATCCTGGACCTCCTGGGGGTAGCCCACGGGGTAGTTGCCCTGACCCGGGCCGGCGCGCCGGGCGGCGTGGATGGGGACGACCGGGCCGAGCTGGTGGAGCTGGCCCGGCTGGAGGTTGAGGAGCGCATGGCCGGAACCGCGCTGGCCGGCGCCCCCATCGTGGCCGTCGACGCTCCCGCCGGCCGGGGCCTTGCGGAGCTGGCCGGGGCCTTGGACCAGATGCTGGCGGCCACGCCCGAAGCGGCGGACCGCGACCGGCCCCGGCTGTGGATCGACCGCAGCTTCGTGCTTCGGGGCACCGGGACCGTCGTCACCGGCACGCTGACCGGTGGCCGCCTGACCGTCGGGGACCGGCGCGAGGTGGTGCCCGGGCCCGGGCCGTCCTTGGAGGCCCGCCCGCTCCGGGTGCGGGGGCTCCAGAGCATGGAGCAGAGCGTGGAGGTGGTGGGCCCCGGTCGGCGGGTAGCCGTCAACGTGACCGGCGTGGCCCAGGGAGACCGGGGGACCGTCCACCGCGGGGACCTGGTCCGGGGGGCGGCCCTCGTGCGGCCCCTCCAGTGGGAGGCGGCGCTGGTGTTCGACGCCACGCTCACCCTCCTTCCGTCGGCCCCGTCGCCCATCGGGCGCAACGGCCGCGGCGCCTTCCACGCCTACGTGGGCTCGGGCGAGCATCCCGTGCGGCTCCGCCTCCTCGGGAGCGAGGCGCTGGAGCCGGGACAGCACGGCTGCGTGCGGCTCCGGTTCCCGGTGCCGCTCGCGCTCATGCCGGGAGACCGCTACATCCTGCGGGACGCCGGCAGGGCGGCCACCATCGGCGGGGGGACCGTCCTGGACGTGGCGCCCGTGCTGCGCCCGTCCCGGGCGCGCCCGGACCGCTCGGTGGACCGGGTGGTGGCCGAGCGCGGCTGGGTGGACGCAGCGCTGCTCGAGCGGCTGACGGGGGAGCGGCGGGCGCCCACGGCGGGCGACCGGTGGGTTGTCGACCCCGCGGCGATGGCCGCGGCGACCGGCTCGGTCCGGGCCAAGGTGCGAGACGCCGGTCCTCTCGGGCTGGACCTGGGCGAGCTGGACGAGCGCGGCCGGGTGGCGCTGGGCGAGCTGGTGCGCACCGGCGACGTGGCGATGGACCGGGGCCGGGCCGTGGCGGCGACCGACGCAGCCGCCGGGACTGCGGGCGCCACGCTGGCCCGGCACCCGTTCCTGCGGTTGCTGGACGAGTCGCCGTTCGCGCCTCCGGACCCGGCGGCGGCCGGTGTGGACCGCTCGGAGCTCGGCCACCTCGTGCGCTCGGGTCTGGTGGTCGAACGGGACGGCCACTACTTCTCGCAGCAGGCGGTCGACCGGGCGGCCGGCGTGGTCGCCGCCCTGCTGGCTGACCACCCTCAAGGGGTGACGGTCTCGGTCGTGCGTACCGCGCTCGGGAGCACCCGCAAGCATGTCGTCCCGCTCCTGGCCCTCCTGGACGCCCTCGGCGTCACCCGCCGCCGCGGTGACCTCCGGATCGGCGGTCCGCGTCTCCCGGCCCCGGTGGGCGGCCCATGATCCGCCTGACCCAGACCGCGCCGGGCGGGGGGTGCTCGTGCAAGATCGCCCCGGGAATGCTGGAGCGCCTGCTGGCGGCGGCGGGATCGGGCATCGGCGCCGTCCCGGCGCCGGGGGGGGATCTCGTGTGCGGCACGGAGCACGGGGACGACGCGGCCGTCGTCCGCCTGGACGGGTCCACCAGGGGCATCGTGTCCACGACGGACTTCTTCCCCCCGGTGGTGGACGACGCCTTCGACTGGGGCCGGATCGCAGCGGCCAACGCGCTCTCCGACGTGTACGCGATGGGCGGCGAGCCGCTGGTTGCCCTCAGCCTGCTGGCGTGGCCGGTGGGCGAGCTGCCCGACGAGCTGGCCGTGGAGGTGCTGCGCGGCGGGCTGGCCGTGGCGGCGGAAGCGGCGTGCCCGATCGCCGGCGGCCATTCGATCACGGACACCACGCCCAAGTACGGCCTGGCCGTCACCGGCACGGTGGATCTCGACCACCTCCTGCGAAACGACCGCGCCCGGCCGGGCGACCCCCTGTCGCTGACCAAGCCGATCGGCGTGGGCGTGCTCAACGCCCGGCACAAGGCGACGGGTGAGCGGTTCGATCAGGCCGTGCGCCTGATGACCACCCTCAACCGCGACGCCGCCCGGGCGGCCGTCGCCGCCGGCGCGATCGCGGCTACCGACGTCACCGGGTTCGGCCTCCTCGGGCACCTCTTCAAGATGGTCCGGGCCAGCGGGGTGGCGGCCGTGGTGGACGCCGCCGCGGTGCCGGTGCTGGACGGCGCCCGGGAGTCGCTGGCCGAGGGGTACGTGCCCGGCGGTTCGCGCCGCAACCTGGAGTGGGTGCGGCCGCACCTCGCCTCCGGGCTGACCGAGGAGGAGCTTGTGCTGCTGGCGGACGCCCAGACGTCCGGCGGCCTGCTCGTGGCAGCCGAGATCCCCGGCTCGCCGGTGATCGGAGAGGTGGTGGCCGCGGGGGACGGCCCGGCTCTCCGGATCCGCTGACGGGCCGGATTGCCACCGGCGGCCATCGCCCGTAGTGTCCGTCGGCGGAGGTGTCCAGGCGCCTGGTGGGCCTCCCCGCCTTCAAAGCGGGTGGGACGGGTAGACCCCGTCCGGCGGGTTCGATTCCCGTCCACCTCCGCCAATCTCCGGGTGGCCCGCCGCCGCATTTGCGCCCGATGGCCCCTGCCCGGCAGCATCTTGCCATCGAGCACGAGCGGACCTATCGAGCCACCGTCGGATCCCAGGCGGTCGACCTGCCCCTCGTGCAGGTGGCGGACGACGTCACCATCGCGCTGCTCATCTGCGTGGACCACGGCGTCGCCTTCTCCGAGACCGCCGGGCGGGAGCTGGCCGACCTGCTGCGGGACGCCGAGCCCGATGTGGTCGTGTCGGTGGCGACCATGGGCATCCCCCTGGCCATCGAGGTGACGCGGGCCCTCGGCCACGACGACTACGTCATCTTGCACAAGACCCCCAAGATCCACCTCGGCAACACATGGGCCGAGCCCGTGCGCTCGATCACCACCGGAGCCGACCAGACGCTGCGCCTGGACCCCGCCCGGGTGGACGCGGTGCGGGGGCGGCGCGTCGCGGTGGTGGACGACGTGGTTTCCACCGGCGCCTCGCTCCGGGCTGCGCTGAACCTGCTCCGCAGGGCCGGCGCCAATCCGGTGGTGGTCGGCTCCTTCCTGATCGAGGGGCAGCAGTGGCGCGGGGCCCTCGGGCCGGACGCAGCCCTCGTGCGCTCGCTCGGCGCCATCCCCCTCTTCCATGCCGGGGCAGACGGGCACCTGGTGGAGGACTGGTCGGGTGACCCGAGCTGAGGCGCCGGGCGGAGAGGGGATGCAGGTGGACTGGCTGCTGCCCGAGAGCGTGAGCACGCCGGCCCTCGTCGTGGACCACGGCGCGCTGGTCGCCAACGTGGCCACCATGGCGAGCCGGATGCGCGAACGCGGCATCGCCCTGCGTCCCCACGCCAAGACCCACAAGTCGCTCGACGTGGCCGCCCTCCAGCGCGCCCACGGCGCGGCGGGGCTGACCGTGGCTACCGTGGGCGAGGCGGAGGTGTTCGCAGCCGGCGGTCACGACGACCTCTTCATCGCCTATCCGGTCGCCGCCCAACGTGACAAGGCCGAACGGCTGGTCCGCCTCTCCGGCGAGACGCGGCTGAGCCTCGGGGTCGACTCCGTGCAGGGTGCCGAGCTGCTGGTGGCCGGCGGCCTCGGCGGGCGGATCTCGGTCCTGGTGGAGGTGGACACCGGGGGCCATCGGACCGGCGTGCCGCCCGGGGACGCCGGGCGCCTGGCGGAGGCGGTCTCCGACCTCGGGCTCGAGGTGGGCGGCATCTTCACCCACGGCGGCCACGGCTACTGGTCGGTGGACGCCCCGGGCGGGGCGGCCCGCGACGAGGTGGAGCGGCTGGCCGTCGCCGCAGAGTCACTGGCAGTCCGTGGGATGAGCGCAGGGCGGGTGAGCGCCGGGTCCACCCCCACGGCGCTCGGCTCGGCGTCCGCCCCGGTCAACGAGGAGCGGCCCGGCACGTACGTGTTCAACGACCGCCAGCAGCTGCAACTGGGGGCCGCCGAGCCGGCGCAGGTCGCCTTGGCGGTGGCGGCCACGGTGGTCAGCACCGCCGTGGCCGGCCAAATGGTCATCGACGCCGGCAGCAAGTCCCTCGGCAGCGACCGCCCGCCGTGGCTCGAAGGGTTCGGCATCATCCCCGAACTGGGCGGCGCCGTCGTGACCTCGATGTCCGAGTGCCACGGGATCGTCGCCATCGGGGACCGCACGCCGCCGGCGGTCGGGACGATGCTGCGCGTGGTGCCCAACCACGTGTGCCCGGTCGTCAATCTCTTCGACGAGATCGTCCTCGTGGACGGGGGGCGGTTGGTCGACCGGTGGCCGGTGTCGGCCCGCGGCCACCTGTCCTGAACGGGGCGAGCCCGGGGCCAGAACGCCGGGGACCGCGCCCGCGACCGGGGCATCGCACCGCGGCTCAGCGCAGGGGGTCGAGCGGCGCCAGGGGCGCCGGGGTGGCACCGGTGGCGATCTGGACGGCCAGGAGCGACCCGGTGAGCGGACCCAGCGTCACGCCCCACATCCCATGCCCGCCGGCCACGTAGAGCCCCGGGGTGGCCGTCGCACCCACCAGGGGGACGCCGTCGGCGGCCACCGGCCGCGCCCCCATCCACTGGTCGGCCATCGTGGACCAGTCCAGGTCCACCAGGAGATGGCGGACGGCCCGCACCATGTGGTGGAAGCGGGCTCGCTGCGGGGGGGCGTCGGGGGAGCCGAACTCCATGATCCCGGCAAATCGGGCCCGGTCGCCCTGCGGGGTCACCGCCACCCGGGCCACCGGGAAGTAGACCGGCTCCCGGAACGGCTCGGGCGTGGCCACCGTGAAGCTGTAGCCCCGGCCGCCGTAGACGGGGACCCGCACCCCGTGGCCGGCGAGAAGGCCCCCAGCCCAGGCGCCCGCGGCCACCACCACCGCGTCGGCCTCCAGCTCGCCCTGCGGCCCGGTGGCCACCAGCACGTCGCGGCGGCGCTCGACCTTGGTGACCACCGTGTCCTCCACGATCTTGCCCCCCCGGTCCCGGACGCTCTTGGCGAGGGCGGGAACGTACTGCTGCGGGGTGAGGTACTGCTGGCCCCGCACCGCCACGCCGATCGCCACCTTGCCCGAGAGGTGCGGTTCTGCGGCGAGGGTCTCCGCAGCGGTGAGCAGCGCGACCTCGGTGGCCTGGCCGGCCGCCACCACCGCCTCGATCTCGTGCAGGAAGGCACCGGTCTCCGCCGGGTGCTCGAAGCACGCCACGACGTCCCCGCGGGTGAGCTCCACCTCTACACCGCCGGCGCGCTGGTGCTCGTAGGACTCGACAGCCATCTCGTTGAGCACCCGGTAGGCGTCCATGCCGCGGCGCCACGCCCTGGTGGTGCACGAGCGGACCATGGCGGCCATGAAGCGCACCAACCGGGGGTCCGCGGACCGGACGAAGGCGACGGGGGAGCGGGGGCTCAACGCGGCGCGGACGCCGTAGCGCAGGATGCCGGGCTCTGGGAGGGGCACGGACATGGCCGGCGACACCAGGCCGGCGTTCTGCCAGGACGCGCCGGCGCCGGGGCGGCCGCGGTCCACCACGCACACCTCGACCCCGTGCTCCTGGAGGCTCCATGCGCACGACATGCCGACGAGGCCCGAGCCGATGACCAGGACCCGGGACGGGGCACGGTAGCCGCCTGCCGTCTGGCGCACACGAACCTCCTCTCGCTCCGCCCCGCCCGTGGCGAACCCTTGCTCTCACGGCCGGCGGTGCCGCCGGCCAGCGGCCCACGATGGACCGCCCGGTGGCACGCTATGACGGAATGGCTCGGCTCACGAGGGATCCGACGACGAACTTCCGTGCGCCCCGTGGTCGGACCGCACAATGCCCCTTTTTCTGCGGGTCAGGAGGAGAGGCGCGGCGCGAAGGCGAACCGGGCGTCGCCGTGCTGGCCCAGCTCCCACAGCCGCAGGCGCAGCATGGCCCCGAACCGTGTGTCGGGGCTCTCGAGGTCGATGCCGCTGATGGCGCTCAACCGCCGGAGCCGGTACCGGAAGGTGTTGGCGTGCACGTGGACGGACTTTGCCGCCAGCGTCACGTCCCCGAAGGAGTCCAGGAACGCCACCAGGGTCTCGAGCAGGTTGGCGTGGTGGCGCTGATCGTAGGCGGCAAGCGCGGCGAGGGGTCCCAGGGCCATGTCCTCGTCCTCCACCACCAGGTCGACCAGGCGCAGCAGGAGGGAGTCGACCTGCACGTCTACGAAGCGGGCGACGTGGCGGTCCCGGGCGTCCATGCGGAGCACCCGGAGCGTCTTGTCGGCGTCCTGGCGGGACCGGGCGATCTCGGTGAACGAGCGCGTGGGCCGGCCGACACCCACGAAGTAGGTCCGCGACGGGTCGGTGTAGTCGATGAAGTCCTGCATGAGGGCAGCGGGGCCCCGCCCGGTGGTGTCGAACTCGTCCACGGGGGACAGGACGGCGTACACGACGTCCTGCACCCTGGCCACCGCCGAGCGGGGACGGACGGCCTTCAGGTGGACGGACAGGGAGGTCTCCAGGCGCTGGAGCTCGGCCTCGGCCAGCACCGTGTCCGTCCGCCGGGTGGTGGCTGCCACCACGCAGGAGGGCCCGACGCCGATCCCGAGCCGCCCGGCCATCTCCAGCGCCGCCTGGCCCCCTTCCAGCAGGGTCGCCAGGTGGTCCGACCAGGTGCGCTGCCGGACGTCGGTCTCGGAGCGCAGGCGCAGCAGATGGAGGGCGACGAGGCGGGCCGCGTCCAGCAGCCACTGCTCGCGCTCGACGGACAGGCGGTCCTCGGTGGCCACCCAGATGGAGCCCAGCACCTCCTGACCCGCCCGGACGCTCACCGCGGTGCGGGGCTTCATCCCGTCGTAGAGGCCGTCGATGAACACGGGCGCGGTGTCGTGCGACATCCGGCGGAGGACCCCGCGCTCGCTCAGCACCTGGATGAAGCGGTCCGGGACCTGGCGTCCGAGGATCGTCTCGGCCCGCGCCTCGTCCACCCCGCTCTGGTCCTCGGAGAAGGCCAGCACCCGGGAGGAGCGGTCCTCGATGGTCACCGGACCACCCAGGACGGCGCTGATGACTTCGGCCAGCGTGAACAGGTCGGTGGCAGTGCCGGTGGCCGGCCCGTCGCCGGCCTGTGTGCCCGACACGATCAGCGAGCGGATCAGCACCACGATCTGCTCCCAGGACGCGCCGTTGGTCAGCTGCACGAGCGGCACACCGGCCCGTTCGGCTGCCGCCACCACGGGGGGGTCCAGCGGCTCGAGCCGCCCCCCGGCGCCCTTGACGACCAGCCCGGCGCAGCGGGAGCCGGCCAACCGGCCCACGAGGGACCGCTGGTCCTCGGAGTCGCGCATGCCCACGCCCAGCACGAGGTCCCCCGGCGCCACCGCCGGCTCGTCCACGGCGTCCCAGATGACGATGTCCAGGACGTCCCTTCCCCCGCCGGCAGGGAGCCATCGGGCGTCCAGCAGGCTCGGGCCCAGCGCGGTCATCACCCGGGCCAGGGACACCCGCGAGCGCAGGGGGTCGTTCATGGGTCGCGTCGTGCGGTCCGCCACCGGCAGGACATGCTAGTTGCCCAGGCGGTGATCACATCTCGGGCCCCCGGGTTCACGAGCCGGCCCCGCTGTCCACGGGCAGGCGCAGGCGTGACGGGACCGCGCCCCCGAAGCGGACCGTGTTGCGGGCCACCCGGGGCTCGGACAGCTCCGCCACGTGCCCGAACCGGTTGAGCGAGCGGGCGAACCACGGGAAGTCGCTGCTCGTCACCGTGACCCGCACCCGGTGCCCGGGGAGGAAGACGTGGTGGGTCGGCCACAGCTCCACGTCGAACCGGTACGTCTCCCCGGGGACGATCGGCTCGGGGTCCTCCAGCGAGCTCCGGCACGCGGCCCGCAGGCAGCCCTGCGTCACCCGGAAGGACCGCCCGTCGGGGTGGACGTCGGTGAGCTTCACGTGCCAGTCCGTGTCGTCGCCGTCGGAGGAGCCGAACAGCTCCAGCGTGGGCCAGCCCGAGACCGTGAGCTCCCCGGCCAGGGGCTCGCCGGTGAAGCAGACGACGTCGTCCCGGGCCTCGGTCTCCGTCTGCTCCATGGTCACGTCCTCCAGGGGGTACCTGCGGATGTCCATGGGCGTGGTGGCCGGGTCCTCGGGGTCGTAGCGGAAGTCCAGGGCGCCGGCCTGCACCGGGGCCGTGGGCGCCAGGGTGCACGGGCCGAGGTACAGCGAGCGCTCGCCGTCGGACAGCGGCCAGCTCGGCGCCCCCCGCCATGCGTTGCGGCCGGGCTCGAACACGCGGACCCGCTCCACCGACGCGAGACCCGTGTCCCTGCCCTTGAGCCAGTGGTCGAACCAGCGGAGGTGCTCGGCGTCCATGTCCCACGCCGCCGCGGGGCCGAAGTCCAGCCCGCCGCACTCGCGGTCGGGGTACCGGGACTTCACGTGGCTCCAGGGCCCCACGAGCAGGTACTGGTGGTCCCGGGCCGGCGACGCCTGCATGCCCTCGTAGTGGTGGAAGGCGCCGAGCAGGTCCTCGAGGTCGTACCACCCCGTGACGTGGAGGCAGGGCACGTCGATCTGGCCGTACCGCTCGTCGTACCGCAGCGACCGCCAGAAGTCGTCCAGCGTGTCGTGGGTGGTGAGCAGCGCCCAGTTGTCCCCGCTGGCGTCGATCACCGAGCCCAGGGCGCCGACCGGCAGGGTGCGCAGGACGGTGTCCCAGTCGGTGGCCTCCACGCCGTGGGCCTCCTCGATGCGCCGGCGGGTGGCGTAGGCCCACCAGGCGAAGTACAGCTGGAAGACGCCGTTGGTGAACGGGATCTCCTGCTGCCAGCGCCCGGCGGCGGACGTGGAGATCATGGCCTTCAGGTGGGCCGGCCGCTGCGACGCCCCCGCCCACTGGACCCATCCCATGTAGCTGAGGCCGGTGGTGCCCACGTTGCCGTCGCACCACGTCTGGGCCGCCACCCACTCGATCACGTCGTGGGTGTCCGCGGGGTCGTTGGCGAACGCCACCCACTCACCCTCGGACTTTCCCCGTCCGCGCACGTCCACGGCAACGAACACGTAGCCGTTGGACCGCCACAGGTTGGCGTCGTCGGCCATCAGCGCCTCGCCGTCCTTGTTGTACGGGGTGAGCTCGACCACCGCGGGCACCGCACCCAGCGTTTCGTCGGTGGGCAGGTAGACGTCGGCCGCCAGCTCGGCGCCGTCCCGCATGGGGATCCCCACCTCGAGGATGCGACGGGCGGCCAGCGCCTCCACGCGGGCCGCCCAGCGGCGGAAGGGCGTCCGCTCCCCGCCGGCCGTGGCCGCTCCCTCAGTCACAGGGCCCACGGGGCCGCTCCATCAGTCATAGGTGTAGGGGTTGGCCGCCAGCGCCGCTCCGCCCAGCGCCAGGAGCACCCGCAGGAACCGGTAGAGGACCACGACGTCGTCGCCGGTGGCGGCGATCTCGCGCGGGGCCACCCGGGTGACGCCGGGGATGTTGGCGCACAGGGCGGCGGTGGAGGTGGAATTCCAGCTCACCCGGAGGGTGGTGGGCGTCTCCACCCGGTAGGGGGCGAAGTCGCCCAGGCGCCCGAGGGCCCGGGCCGCGCCCTCCCGGATGCGCTGGCGGGCCACGCTCGGATGGACCGACAGCGCCGTGTACTTGTCGATGGCCGTCTTGACCTCGACCGCCTCCACGTCGCCCAGGACCTCCCTGGCCTCGGCGCAGACCACGTCGTCCCCGGTCACCAGGGCCACCGGCACCCCGAGCGCGCCTGCGACGCCGGCGTTCAAACGGAGCTCGCCCGCCGGCTCTGTGTTCAAGAAGACGCCCAGCAGGTCGTGCCCCCGCATCGTGTGGTTGAGCACCCCGTCCGCCCCCCCGGCACGGCCGTGGTAGCCGACGAACATGGTTGCGTCCACACCGGTGTCGATGCCCTGGACCATGCCCAGGGACTTCGTCCGCCCCCGCACCACCGACGCCCGGTGGTCGAGCTCCTCCTGGAGCAGGTTGAGCATCGTGCCGTGGGAGTCGTTCACGACCACCTCGGTGGCGCCGGCATCGAAGCAGCCCTCGATGGCCGCGTTGCACTCGGCGGTCATGAGCCGCCGGCAGTACTCGTAGTGGGGGGCGCCCACCGTGGTGTCGGCGCCGTCGGCCACGCCGCCGATGCCTTCCATGTCGACCGAGATGTGGACCTTCATGCTTGCTCCCTTCTGGCCGGCTCAGCCGCCGGGGCCGGCTCAGCCGGCTCAGCCGCCGGACCGCCACGTCGCCGTCCGCTCCGGTGACCCACCGTCAGCGCTGCCGCAGCCGGACGTCCAAGGCGTCCCGGGTGGCGTCCCCGAGCAGGTTGAAGGCCACCACGGTCAGCACGATGCACAAGCCCGCCGGGTAGATCTGCCACCAGTAGCCGTCGAAGATGTAGTTCAGCCCTGTGGTGAGCATCCCGCCCCAGTTGACCGCCGGCGGCGGGGGACCCAGCCCGAGGAAGCTCAAGGTGGCCAGCAGAAGGATGGCGTTGGCCACCTCGAACGTGGCCTGCACCGCCACGATCCCGATGACGTTGCGGACCACGTGGCGCAGGACGATGCGCACCGGGCGCTCGCCGGCCAGCCGGGAGGCGCTCACGTAGTCCAAGGTGCGCAGGACAAGCACCTCGCCCCGCACCAGGCGGGCGGTGATGATCCACGAGACGAAGCCCAGGACGTAGATCATCGTGAGCACGCTGGGGGTGACGATCGTAGCCAGCAGGAGGACGAGCAGCACCGTGGGGATGGCGATCAGCGCGTCCACCACCCGCATCATCACCGAGTCGACCCAGCCGCCGACGAAGGCCGACACCGCGCCCCACACCGTCCCGATGCCGACGGCGATGACCGCCGCCGCCAGGCCCACCTCGAGGGACGACTGGCCGGCCACCATCAGGCGCCCCAGCACGTCGTAGCCGACCTGGTCGGTTCCCAGGGGGAACTTGCCGCCCGGCGCCAGGTTCACCTGGGTCAGGTTCGTGTTGACCTGCTGGGTGTGGTACACGAGGGGGCCCACAAAGCTGAAGAGGGCCATGAGGACGATGATGCCCAGGCCCGCCACGCCCAGGTAGTTGCCCAGCAGCTCGCCCGCCGCGGTGCGCCACGCGCTCCTGGCCTCGCCCGCGGCCGGCTGCTCCGGCTCCCCGCCCAGCACCACCGCGCCGGGGCTGAGGATGTTGTCGCCCACGTCGAGCATGTTGCGGAAGGTCAACTTGCCGAGTACCTGATCCGAGGGTCCATCAGGGCATAGGCGATGTCGGCCAGGAGGTTGCCGACCACGGTGGCCACCGCCACCACGATGGTGAAGCCCATGAGGACCGGGAAGTCGTGGGCGCCGGCGGCCTGCCAGAAGAGCCACCCCATACCCGGGTAGTTGAAGAGCGCTTCGACGACGATGGCCCCCGACAGAACGAACGGGAGGCTGAGTCCGACCAGGGTGACGATCGGCAGGAGGCTGTTTCGCAGCAGGTGCCGGAGGACCAGCTGGCGCTGGGAGACGCCCTTGGCCCTGGCCGTGCGGATGTAGTCCTGGAGGAGGTTGTCGATGGCGGACGTGCGCATGAACCGGCTGAACTGGGCGACGGTCACGATGGTGAGGGTGGCGACCGGGAGGACCATCGCCTGGGGGTCCGAGAAGGCGTTGCTGACGCTTGCCCCCTGGGGCGCCTCGGCCGGGAACAGGTGGAACTGCACCGAGAAGACCACGATCAGGAGCATCCCCAGCCAGAACATCGGCATGGAGTAGCCGACGAGGGAGAACACGGTGAAGGCGTGGTCCAGCGGCTTGTTGCGCCGCAGCGCCTGGGCCAGGCCCACCGGGATGGCGATGATGAGGGCCAGGGCGTACGAGGTTCCCACCAGGAGAGCGGTCTTGGGGACGTCCAGCGCCAGCAGCGACCTGACGGACTGGTCGCGGATGTAGGAGAAGCCCAGGTTCCCGTGCACCAGGTGGTCCAGGTAGAGCAGGTACTGCATCGGCAGGGCCCGTGTGTAGCCGTTGGCCTTGTTGAAGGCCTTGATGGCGCCGGGGGTGGCCCGCACACCCAGCATGGCCCGGGCCGGGCTGCCGGGCAGGAAGTGCAGGATGCCGAAGACGATCATGGACACGAGGATGACGACCACGATCGCCTGGGCGATCCGGCGGGCGAGGTAGCGCGTCACGGGGCCGACGGAATCCGCGTAACTCGTTCGCCGCTGCCGCGCCGGAGCGTCCGGGCGGCAGCGGCGACCGGGTCCCGCCCAGAAGGTGTGCTGCCCCGCCCTAGGGCTTGAGGGTCCATGTGGAGGGGTAGATGTGGCCGGTCGAGTCCTGCGCCGTGACGCCCTTCAGCTTGGTCGAGATGGCCGAGATCTGGTAGGCGGCGTTGGGGAACCACAGGTCCGGCAGCTGCTTGGCCAGGTACACCTGGTAGGTGTGCAGCGTGTTGGTGGAGGCGGCGTTGCCCTGGGACTCGATCTGTGTCAGGTACTTGTTGACCTGGTGGTTGCAGTAGTTCCCGCCGTTGGTGGCGCCGCCGCACCCGAAGAGGCTTGTGCCGTCCGGGTAGTAGATCGGCACGTAGGTGTACACCGGCGAGGAGATGATCGAGAGCACGGGCGTGCTGGTCGGGCATGTGGCAGCCGTCTTGCCGATGCAGGCGTAGCCGTCGGCCAGCACGGTGTTCTCGGGTGCCTCGGAGAGTGTCAGGTGGATGCCGACCTTGGCATATGTCGAGCGCATCACCTGGATCTCGTTGTCGATGTTGGGGAACCCGCTCGGGTACATGAACGACAGCGCCAGCTTGGTCCCAGCCGCGATGCCCTTGCCGCATTTGCCCGCTCCTGTCCCCGGCTTGGAGCAGACGTCGGTGCCCCCGGAGTGGATGGTCCAGCCGTGGGCGCTGAGCAGCTTCTTGGCCGAGGACACGCTGTAGGGGTAGGGGTTCTTCTTCGCCGCTGGGGCGAGGAAGCTCGTCTTGGGGAAGGTGGGCACGGGGCCGTAGGTGGGGGTGCCGTAGTTGTCCAGGATCGTCTTGATGTACTCGGGCTGGTTGATCAGGGACTGCATGGCCTGGCGGATGTAGAGCTGGCTGACCAGGGCTTGGTACTTCGGGTTGTTGAAGAGGATGCCGACGAAGGTCAGCCCCCACTCGTACCACGGGTTGACGTTGTAGCCCGACGCCTTCAGCGACCCCAGGGCGCCGATGTCTGTGGTGGGCACGTAGCCGTAGTCCACGGTGCCCGAGCGCAGGGCGTCGTACTCGGCCGAGGCGCTGGTGAAGGGCAGCTCCTGGAACTCGCTGATCTTGGGCTTGTTCGGGCCGGAGTATTTCTTGTTCGGGATCATCGTCACCTGGCCGGTCACCTGGAAGCCGGTTGTGGGCTTGAGGCGCCAGGGGCCGTCCACGACCTGCCACAGCGGGTTCGTGTCCCAGGTGGACAGGGACAGTGACGCCGAGTTCAGGTAGCTGTAGACGGCCTTGGCCCCGGCCGCCGTGGTGTCGTATGTGCCGTTGGCACTGGTGGACGAGGTCTTGTCCCACGTCTGCTGGGGCATCGGGGTCAGGGTCGCCAGGCCGTTGTAGAGCAGGTAGGTCTGGTTGTACGACTTGTTCATGTTCAGGACGAAGGTTGCTGTGCCTGTCGCCTTGTAGCTGGCCACGTGTGTCATCCAGCCGCCCGGCACGTAGCCGGCGTAGTTTGTCTTCTCGTTCATCACCAGGTTCATCCAGAAGACGACGTCCCGGGCCGTCACGGCCGCCCCTGTCGACCAGGCGAAGTGCTTGAGCTTCATGGTGATCGTCTCGCCGTTGTTGGTGAACACCGGCGGGTCCGCCATCGACAGCTTGTAGTTGATGGTTGCGGCGCTGCTTGTCGGGTGACCGAACCAGTACAGCGGCAGCCACATGAGCGGCTGCAGGTAGGTGATGTCGGCGTTCTCGGAGTTGGCCCCGTTGTAGAGCGGGAAGATGTACGTCGGCGGCGCGCCGGGCTGCTCGGCGAAGGTCACCACCCCGCCGTTCCCGGCGGCGTGGCGGGCCGGTGCGGCCCCGGCGGCGCCCGCGCCCACGGCGGCCGTCATGGCGCCGACGGCTGAGACCGCAGCGATCGAAACGAGAACCCTCCGCAGAAGCCGCATGGCGGGACTACCCCCAAGTCTCCGGATCCCTCGTAGACCATGCCGAGCCGGACCTGCGCCTCGGCACGAGCCGGAGGGTCCGCTCCGGTGTGTTGGGAGGAAATTACTGTGCGTTAGGCCAAGGAGCGATGTTGCGGGCCACGAACGCGCCGGCGGGGGCTTGGAAGATCCGACGAACTTCGGTTACGTGACCGTTTCGCCGGTCGCGAGCTCCTCCCACTGCTGCATCCGCTCGCGTGCGGGCGGCCCGATGGCCTGGAGCGTCGCCAGCACCAGCACCTCGAGGAGGGCCACGGCGGCAACCATCGTGTCCATGGGCGACGGGCTGTCCACCACCACCGGCAAGACGGCGGCCGCATCCCTGGACACCGGGGAGAGATTGGTGTCCGTCACCACCACCAGGCGGGCGCGGCGCTCCCGCGCCCGGGCCACCAGCTCCACCGTCGCCGCCTCGTAGCGGGGCAGGTCCACCACCACCGCCACGTCGCGCGGCCCGAGGTCCAGCACGGCACTGAGGCGCCGCAGCCGGTCCCGGGGAAGGACGGCGGTGCCCGCCCGCACGCGGTTCAGGTGCATGCCCAGCACCTCGGCCAGAGCGTGGCTTGCCCGTCCCCCGGCCAGGACCACTCGCCTGCTGGTGTCGGCCAGGAGCGCGACCGCGGCGTCGATCTCGGCCGGTGGCACGGTGGCGGCGATGCTGGAGGCCACCGCGCCCAACCGGGTCGCCATCGACCCCAGCGGGTCCGGACCGGCGGCCACCGCGGCGTCCAGGCGCTCGAGCGGCCCGGGCCTGCGATCCGCCAGCTCCCGGCGGAGCGACTCTTGGAACTCGGAAAAGCCGGCGTAGCCCAGCTTCTGCACCAGCCGCACGACCGTGGCGGTGCTGGTTGCCGAGTCCGAGGCCAGGCCGGCCACGGTCCCCAGTCCGGCGGCGGGGTAGACGGCGAGCACCGTCCGGGCTACCCGGCGCTCCGCCGGAGGCAGGGCTCCGAGGGCACTTCGCAGCAGTTCGGCGACCGTCTGGGGCCGCTCGGACGCAGGGGCCGCCGAGACGAGGCTCGGGAGGCTGGCAGCCCTCATGGTCCGGGCCAGGCGACGCGCTCGACGGTGGACAACGGGGGGCCGCCGGCCAGGGGCCAGACCGACACGGCGCCGGTCGTCCGGTCCGCCACGAGCACCGACTCCTCGGCCAGAGGAGTCCACGAGGCGTCCGGCATGCCGGTGGACGAGACCACGATGCTGTCCGCGGCGGACCGGACGCGGAGGTCGTAGTACTGGTCCGTGTGCTCCGGGGGCAGCTGAGAGGGGTCCCCCCCCACTGTCTCGAGCAGGATGTCCACCGGCGGCACCGTTCCGGCGCGGGCGTGGACCACGACCAGAGCCTCCGGGCCGAGCATCATGGCGTTCATCGACCCGAGGCCGCACTCCTGGCGGATGGCGTCGACGGCGGACCGGATGCCGTCTACGAGGTCGCCCTCCTTGCCGATGCGTTCGAGCACGCAGAGGAAGTAGCGCTCGCTGTCGGTCGTGCCTGCCCGCCGGGCCTGCCATTGGCCGCCCAGCAGGCCATCGATGCGCTCAGCCTCGGGGATGGTGCCGTTGTGGGCGAAGGCCCAGTCGCCCACGACGAACGGGTGGGTGTTGCGCGGGTCCACTGCGTACCCCGCCGTGGCCCGGCGGAGGTGGAGGAGGGCGCCCTGGGCCGGAGCTCGGCGCGCCGCGGCGAGGAGCTCGGGGTCCGCCAACGCGCCCTTGGTCGAGCGCGCCACCTCGAACCCCGCCCCGGCCCGCGAGGAGCGTGCCGAGCCCCAGCCGTCCGGGTGGAGCCGCGACACGTCCTCGACCAGCGCCTCGATGCGGTCGTCCCCTACCAGCTCGGCCAGGGTCTGGGGACGGGCGCTGACCCATCCGATCAGTCTGCACATGGCGGTCCCTCCGTGCGGCATTGCAGTGGCTCCGGTGCCCGGCACGCCCGCCACCCGCGTACCAGGGCCCGGCGCCACGCATCCGGGTACCGTCTCCAACGAGCGTTGCCGACTGGCACCCGTGAGAGTAACTTTACCATCTGCATGCACCGACGGTGTTCCGTACGATTCGTTACGTCCGCGGCCTGGGGGAGGCGCAGCCCGATCGCTCGCCGGGCCGGGGCCTGAGCACCGCCGTGGGGGCCACCGCCGCCGGCGAGCTGGCACACCACCTGGCCGATCTGCGCCTGGTCGACCACCATGTGCACGGCGCCACCCGTGGCGAGCTGTCCGCTGACGCGTTCGAGGACGCCATCACCGAGTCCGACCGCCGGCGCCGGCCTGGCCAATCGTCGTTCGACAGCCAGGTCGGATTCTCCATCCTGCGCTGGTGCGCGCCGGTCCTGGACCTCGAGCCGCACTCGCGCGCCTCGAGCTACCTGTCCCGCCGGCGGGACCTCGGGCCCGAAGAGGTGAACCGCCGCCTTCTGCGGGCGTCGGGCGTGGCGGAACACCTGGTCGATACGGGATTCGCAGCGGCAGACCTCCTGGATGTGGAGGAGATGGGGGCAGCCGCCGGATCGCGGACCCGGGAGGTGGTGCGCCTGGAGTCGGTCGCCGAGGAGGTGGCCGCCGGGGCGCCCACCGCCAGCGGGTACGCCGCGGCGTTCGACGATCGCCTGGCGGCCCGGCTGGCATCCGGAGCGGTAGGCACCAAGAGCATCCTGGCCTACCGCCATGGCCTGGACGTGGACCCGACCCGGCCGGTCCCCTCGGACGTGACGGCCGCTGCCTCCCGGTGGCTCCGGGCCGTAGAGGCGGCGGGGACGGCCCGGGTCAGCGACCCGGTCTTGCTGCGCCACTGCCTGTGGGCCGGTGTCGACGCCGGGCTCCCGCTCCAGATCCACACCGGGTTCGGCGACACCGACCTGGACCTGCACCGGAGCAATCCGGTCCTCCTGACGGACTTCCTGCGCCTGGCCGAGCCGTGGGGGACCCCGGTGGTCCTGCTCCACTGCTATCCCTTCCACCGGGAGGCCGGCTACCTGGCGCAGATGTTCCCCAACGTGTTCTTCGACGTGGGCGAGGCGGTCAACTACCTCGGGGTGCAGTCCGTCCAACTGGTGGCCGAGTCGCTCGAGCTCGGACCGTTCACGAAACAGCTCTTCTCCTCGGACGCCTGGGGCCCGGCGGAGCTGCACTACCTGGGCGCCCACCTGTGGCGCCGGGCCATGGCGGCGGTGCTCGGACGCGTGGTGGCCGACGGGGACTGGAGCCTGGCCGAGGCGATGCGGGTGGCCTCGATGGTGGGCGCCGGCAACGCCACCGCCCTCTATGGCCTCGGGCAGTGACAGCCGGCGCGCGACGGCATCCATCCGTCGATGCTCGGCTGCCGGGTGAAGATGCAGATCTGCACCGCCTGATGCGGGCTTGCACCAGCCCGCCCACGCCGACGCTATCGCTGGGGCCGTGCCGAGAACCGTCCAGATCAGAGACGTCGACGACGCCGTCTGCACCGCCCTCGGCCTGGGCGAAGGTGAACCCGAAGGTCATCAGGATGGCGCCGTAGATGGAGTACTCGATCTGGACGCTGGCGCCGGCCCACATGCCGCCGACGTCCCTGGGGAGGCCCGCGTCCGTGTGAAGCCGTGCTTCCGGCTGCAGCCCGAGGGAATCCCGGCGACGGTCCACCACTTGGCCGTTGGGCATCGCTACGTTTTGCGAGGAACCCCTTCCCCTGGAGGTGACGCAGCGGCCCGCTCCGGATCTCGATTCGGAGCGGGCCGTGTCGCGTCCACGGGCAGCGGGGACGGGCAGCGGGGACGGGCAGCGGGGTCTGGGGCACCTGATCGGGGGCGCCGTCCTCGGACGTCCTCGTTTTCCACAGTGACGAGACGGATTGCGCGAATCGTCCCGTCGCCACCGGGACCGGGCCCTGGGTAGTCGCTGACCTCGGACAGGGCGGCCACGGACGCGCCCGATTCCAGCGCCGGTCGCCGTTCCGATGGGCTGCGAGAAAAAAATGTGCGCATCGGCGGCAGATTGCCTCAGGGTTGTGAAAGGCTGGCATTCGGCGACCAAGTCGTCGTCGGTCCGAGACATGTGGGCCGTCGCGGTGACGGTCGCCGGCGCCGCGGCCCTGCCGTGGCCAGCACCGGGAGACGCCAACACCACCGGCCCACAACCCGATCGGCAGCACAACCCGATCGCAGCCATACCCGGATCACCAACTGCACCAAGCAACCCATCAACAGGCCAATGCCAGGAGGAATGTGACTTGAGCCTTCGAACACATCGACTTCGCACCGTTGCCGTTGCCGCCGCGCTCGGCGTCGGGACGGTGGGGGGTGCCGTCGGCGTGGCAGCCGGGATCGCCGGCGCCGCCCTGGCACATTCCACGACAACCAATGTGATCACCGCCGCCACCGCTCCGCGCGTTGCGGTCACCGGATCCAACCAGGTGGGCGGAGATCTCCGGCTTACCTTGCAGACCGCCACAACAGCGCTCACCGGGTCGGTCGTCCACCTCCACGTGACGGCGGCGACACGGGGAACGGTCACATGGCAGAGCGAGACGGTAACCGGCACCACACTGGTTGCCGCCGCGGCCGCGGGCAACGGGACGGCAACACTTGCGATCTCGGTCACCGAGGCCGCCCACACCACCGGGACCGTCGCCATCAGCGCCGTCCGCTACATCACCAAGACAGCGCTCGGCACAGTGCACGTCACGCCCACCTGGCAGACGACAGCCGGCGCCACGGCGGGCACCTTCACTGCGGCCCACAAGACAGCCGTGAACGCCTATGCCACACAGGTGAGCCCGCCCCCGGCACCGGCTGAGACGCTGGCCGCCGGCACCAACCCTCCGGTGGCCAAGGGGGCCAGGAACCAGGCTGCCGGCGACTGGACGCTCCGTCTCGCCGGAACGGCCGGCCAGGGATGGGCGGCCACACAGAGGATCCTGGTGACGGTGGCGCCCCCCACCGGGACGAACTGCAGTGGCGCGAACTTCGCCCTGTTCACAGGGACGCCCGCGGCGTCCGTGACGGCGTCGAGCACGGTCGGCAGCACGCCGGCGTTCACGGTGCGCACGCTGGACGTGGCGCCATGCGGGACAACACAGGGCAATGAGCTGGTGCTCACCTTCACCAACAGCGGGACGTTCACCGGCACCGGCTCGGTGACAATCACCATCTCGGGCGTCCGCTACCGGGTGGGCAAGACAACGGCCACCGGAACAATCGCCGCGACCCTCACCAAGACGACAGGCACCACTGCCACCGCTGGCGCGCAGGACGACGCCCACGTCGCCACGCTCTACGTGACGGGGAACAACCCGGCGGTCACCGTTCCGGTGTCCGCGTTCGATGCCGCCATCAGCCCAGTGGACGTGGTGGAGAACACCGCGGGAACGCTGGCGGCCGGGTACGTCTGCGTCAGCCTCACATCGGCCGCCAACGCGTTCAACGCGTCCGCTGCGGCCACCGCGAGCGCTACCGCCGGTACAGGCAAGGCGACAGCGACGGTCGCCTACGAGGCTGCTACAGGTGGAAAGGTCACGAGCGGCGCGGCTCCGTACGCGGTGTTCCGGGTGACGCAGGCCTCGGCATCGTCGGCCACCACCTACTCGGTGTCCGGCCTGGCGGTCAACGCTTCGGGAACGCCCGGCCCGGTCAAGGCCAAGGTGACCGAGGACACCACGTCGGCGGACTGCGCGACCCCTGCGTCGACGCTCGGCACAACCGTCGCCTACACCGTCGGCACAAAGTCGACACAGGTGTACGGCGCAACAGCGGACGCGACGGCTGCCGCCGAGTTCGAGCGGGCCTTCCCCTCGGGCACAGGCACCTGCCCGGCCAGCCGGGCGGCCGTGGTCGCCACGACAGCAGTGTTCCAGGACGCGCTGTCCAGCCAGTACCTGGCCGGGCACCTGGATACCGGCACCCTGCTGACGCCGACGACGACCCTGTCGCAGGCGACGATCACAGCGATCCGGCGGGAGGGCATCTCGTCCGTGTACATCGTCGGCGGCCCCCTGGCGGTGAGCACAGCGGTGTCGAGTGCGATCTCGGCGCTGCCCGTCTACCAGTGCGGCGGCAGCGCCCGGACAACGGTAATCAGGACAGGCAAGATGACAGTCCGCCGGCTGTACGGCCAGACCCAGTACGGGACGGCACTCCAAGTGGCGGACTTCGTCGGCGCCGGTTCGGCCCTCGCCTTCCCCGGCGCCTACTCGACATCGGCTGCCAGCGCCACAGGAGGTTCGGGTCGGTACAACGACACGGCCGGCACCGCCTCCAGGGCTCCCGTGCTGTCCGGGTCGCTGCCGACCGCCATCCTGGCGAGCGGCCTGGAGTTCCAGGATGCGCAGGCAGCCAGCGTGATCTCGTACCACGATCATGTGCCGCTGCTGCTCACCCCAGCCACCACGCTGTCTACAACAGCCGTTGCGGCAATAGAGAACCTGGGCATCAAGCAGGTCGTCCTGATGGGCGGTCCGCTCGCCGTGACCAACACAGTGGAGGCCACCCTGGTGGCCAAGACCGGCGTCTCCGTCGTGCGCGTGGCCGGGAAGGACTACACGGACACGGCCCGCGAGCTGGCCCGATTTGAGGCTGCGACAGCCTCGAACGGACTTGGATGGACACCCAACGGGCGCATCCTCGTTGCCCGCGGCAACGGCTTCACCGACGGTCTGGCCGGCGCGGTGCTCGAGAGCACGACAAACACCCAGACAGGGGCGCCGGCCAGTCCGCACCCCTTGCTGCTCACGGAGACACCCACCGTCGTGGGTCCGTACCTGACCACATTCCTGAAGGTCACAGGGCACGACGGGATCGACGGAACAACGGCGAGGGCCGGCCACACCATCACCGGCATCACCGTGCTCGGCGGTCCGCTCGCCGTCAGCACGTCGGCGGTCACCGCGATGCAGACAGACCTCAAGCACTGAGGTCTCCCGGGTCTGGGTCGGCCACCGTTCCGAGTGCCGGCGCGGTGGCCGACTCGATCCGGGCAGCGCCACGCGACGAAGGGGTCCTTCGGGGCCCCTTCGTCGCGACCGCGCTCAGCGCGCCCGCACCGCGCGCACCGGCGGGCCTGCACAGCGGGCGCTGTAATGTGCGCGGGTCGTGACGCTGGCCCGCATCGGACATCGCCGAGTCCTCCGGGAGGGTGCCGCAGTCACGTGGCTGCTCGCCTGCGCGTCGGCCTTCCTGGCCCCCGCGCTCAGCCACGGCAGCGCCATCGGGCCCTACGACCTGCTCCACGTGCTTGGGGTGACGAGCACCGCCCACCCCTCCGTCCACAACGCCGTGGCCTCGGACCAGATCCAGCAGTTCATCCCCTGGCAGGTTCTGACCTGGATGCAGGTACGGGCTGGCGACGTCCCGCTGTGGCAGCCGGCCAACCTGCTGGGCATGCCGCTGGCCTTCAATTTCCAATCTGCGCCGTTCAGCCTGGCCATCGCCGTCAGCTACGCGTTCCCGCTGGCGCTGGCCCATACCGCCACGATCGCGACGCAGCTCGCGCTGGCCGGCACCGGCACGTACGTGCTGTGCCGCATGCTGCGCCTCGGGGTCCTGCCCTCGGTCATGGGGGCCACGATCTTTGAGTTGTGTGGCGGCTTCACGATCTGGCTCGGCTACTACGAGGCCGGCTGCTGCTGCCTCTTGGGTTGGGTGTTGGCCGCGTCGGTGGCCCTCCTCCGCGGGAAGCGGCGAGCCGTTCCGGTCGCCCTGCTGGCCGTGGGGCTGGCGTTGGCGTTTTCCGCCGGTGAGCCGCAGATCGACGCCTTCGTCGTGGCGCTCGTGGCCGTCTACGTGCTCGTGGCCCTGGCTCGAGGTTGGGCGGGAACAGCGCCGCTCGCGCCAGACGGCCCGGACGGCCGCCCGAGTGCTGCCGAGGGCGCGGCTGCTCCGTCCGACGGCCGGCTGATGCTCCGGGCGTGGCGGCGGCGGGCCCTCCTGGACCACGTGCTGGCGCTCCTGGCCGCGATCGCGCTCGTCGCCCCCGTGTACCTTCCCGCGGTGCAGGTCCTGTTGCGATCCGCCCGAGTGCACGGTCCGTTCGTGACGGGACTCCCCCCGCACGACGTCGTCAACCTGCTCGTGCCCTGGTACAACGGGGTGCCTACCAACCTCGCGTCGGTCGTCGGCCCCGACAACCTCTACGTCGCTTCCGTGTCCGTGGGGGCCGTCGCCCTCGCCCTCGCGCTCAGTGGGCTGGCCTCGTGGCGAAGGCGGCCCGAGGTGCTGGCGTTCGGTCTGGCAACCGTGGCCTTCCTGGTGGTGCTCTACGCCCCCCCGTTCGCGGCCGTCCTGCGTCACATCCCCAAGGTGCAGGTCTTCCGGGCGGAGATCGCCACCACCTTCCTCGACTTCTCGCTGGTCATGCTGGCCGCCTTCGGAGCCGACGCCCTCGTACGGATGACGTCGGCGCGCCGCCCGGCGCGTCGGGGCGCGCATGCCGCCGTGCAAGCGGGAGGCGATCGGTGGACGCGCCGCCTGTTTCTGGGCGGCACGGTGGCGCTGGCCGTGGCACTGGGCCTGCTGGGAGCACGGCTCGCCCTGACTGGGGGGCACCTGACGCCGGCGCAGCGGAGTGTGCGCACGGCCGGGTTCCTCTGGCCTGCGCTCGGAGTGGGGGCGTGCGCGGTGGTGGCCGCGGCGCAGGCGGCGGTATGGCGGCGCGGCAGGCAGCCCGTCATTTCGGGCAGCAGATGGTCCCGCGCCGCGGCGGCCATCGCCGGCCGATGGGGCATGGCAGCCCTGGTGGGGGTAGAGGCTGCGGCGCTGGTGGTCAGCGGGGCCTGGTACCTGTCGTCCACACCTGCACCTCTGAAGGTCACCCCTGGCGTGGCGGCGCTCCAGCGGGCCGTGGGGAAGAAGCTCGTCGCGATGGGGACCTGTCCCACCCTGAACTCATTCCCGCAGCTGGGCATCATGCCCGTCGCCAATGCCGCCTATGGCGTGAACGAGTTCAGTGACTACGACCCGATCATGACGGTCCAGTACTACGAGTCGCTGGCGGGTGTCATCGGGACGCCACGGGCGGCTCCCCCGACAGGCTCCGTCCTGTGCCCGGCGCTCGGATCGGCGCGGGCCGCCCGGTACTACGGGGCGTCCTATGTCCTCGAGCCGAGGGGCCGGCCGGGCCCGGCAGGGACCACGCTCGCGGCGAGGGCCCACGGCGAGGAGGTCTACGCCGTGCCCGATTCGGGGCGGGCGACCCTGATCCCGCTGGATTCCGGCCGGAGCGGGGCTGAGCGGGCCGACCAGCTCGTACAGCGGGCCACGGAATCGATCGGCGGGACATGGCGCGTGGACGTGCGCGCCCCCCGCCGGTCGCTCCTGCTCCTGCGGGTCACCTCGCTCCCGGGCTGGCAGGCGACGATCGACGGGCGGCCGCTGCGGCTGCGGACATTCGGCGCAGTGATGTTGGCGGCTGTGGTGCCGGCCGGGAAGCATGTGGTCGTCCTGCGCTACTGGCCCCGCCTGTGGAGCGTCGGCCTGGCCGTGGCCGCCGCGTCGGCCGCAGCGCTGGCCGGGGGGCTCGTGGCGGCCGGCTACCGGCGAAGGCGCGCTCGTCGGATGGGCCGCTGGGGGCCCGTGACGACGGGCGGTGCGGGGGCGCGTGGCACGGGGCCCCGGCACGCCGGCGGAACGCCCAGCGATGGGGCTGCGGTCGGCTGAGGGAGCCGGTCCGGCAGTCCAGGAACGGTGTCCTGCGTGCCGATCAGGGGAGGTATTTAGCTTGCGCCCGCTTGGGCCGTCGTACCGGAGGCTCCCGCGTGCGCCGCTGTGGCCGCAGGCGGAGCCCCAGACCCTCCCGATGTCCCCGCGGTGGCTGGTGTCCCCAATCGAGCACCTGGGTTTGTAGCCGAGGTGCCCGAGCCCGAGGTGCCCGAGCCCGGTGTGGTGGACGAGCCCGGTGTGGTGGACGAGCCCGGTGTGGTGGACGTGCCCGGTGTGGTGGACGAGCCGGTGCCCTGTGGCGTTGAGGTCGTGCCTGTGGGGGCCGCCGACGCGTGGGCTGTTGCCGTAGCCGGGGCGGCTGTTGGTGTGACCGTTGCGGGCGCTGTAACCGCTGTGCCGGCCATCGGCTGCATGAAGACGACCTCGAGCGACGCCATGGAATCGGGCTGCACCTGGACCTCGGCCACGAAGCTCGACGACAGGTGCCAGGGCAACCGGCCGCCCGCGAGCACGGTCCCGGCGATCTGGGTGACCTGGCCACGGAAGAGGTAGAGCACGGTGCGGCCGCTTGCTGCTGTTGCCGTGGCCGGCGCTGCGACGAGGGAGCCAACCAGCTGGACCTCTGCCCCTGTGGACCCCGTGATGTCGACGGCCAGGATGGAGCCATTCTCGGCCAGGCACGTGCCGACCGCCACGTTGACAGGAGCGGACGCGCTGGAAGAGGTGATCATGGAGGCTGTGGCCTGGAACGCTGGCGCGCCGCCGCCCGGCGCGATGGCGTGCGGGCCGGTGCTCATCATGGCCTTGAGCGTGTCGGAGCTGAGCGGAGGGACCGAGGTGGGAGCGGTCACGCCCGCGAAGCCAACCACGCCGCCGCAGGTTCCGATGGGCAGCGCCACGGTCGAACCGGCTGTCTGCGCCGCCGGGGTGCCCGTTGTGGCGGTCGGCGACGAGCTGCCGCCGGACGAGGGGGCGCCGGACGAGCTGCCGCCGGACGAGGGGCCGCCGGTGGACGAGCCGCCGCTGGACGACGGGGTCGGCGCGGGCGTCGAGGCCCCGACGGATGGGCTACCCGTTGACGGGGCCGGGGCGTCGTCAACCGAAGCGGACGCCGCAACGCTCATCCAGGACGGCGCGGCAGGCTCGGCGGGGGCTACCGACGCCCCAGCGCTCGACGCCGCGGGTTGTGCTGCGGCGGCGGTCGTGGACGACGTAGCCGTCGAAGCTGCGATAGAGCTCGTGAGCCTTGGCGCCCCCTGCACGATTGCGCTGGGCGTGCTCGGCGCCGTCACCGCGGCTACGGCCGGGGCTGAGAGCCCGCCGGCCGCTGCCAGGCTGGCGACAACACCGAGGACCATCGGTGCCCGGCCGCCGGAGCCGGCGGACGCAGACGCCGCCACCAGCGCCACCTGGCCGACGGGAGTGGAGGCGAACTGGCCGAGCAGTTGCACGCTGGTCCCCAACGAGCCGCCGGATGCGGCCACCTCGGTGGTAGCGGTCGTCACATTGCCGGCGAGGCCGGTGGCCGCCGTGGCATGCGCCGGCTCGCTGGCGGAGAACACCCGGCGCAGTGCCGAACGGAGCGACCCTGCCAGCAGCAGCGGCGCACCGGCCAGCATCCCGGTGACCGCCTCGCTCCGTTCCAGCGCGCGCTTGAGAGCGTTGCGAGCCCGGGCCACGCGAGCGCGGGCGTTGTCTGTGGTGATGCCCAACGTGGCGGCCACCTCGTCGTAGGGCCGGCCGTCCACCATCCGCAGGACGAAGGCGTTGCGCTGGGATTCGGGCAGGGTGGCGATGGCCCTGGCCACCGCCTGGAGCACGAGATGATCGGATACCAGGTCCACGGGATCCGGGCGCTCGTCGGGCCGGCCCTCGGCCCACTCCTCGAAAGGGGCGGAGGGACGGCGCCGGACCAGCATGTCCGTGCAGATGTTGCAGACGATGGTGTTCAGCCACGCACCGATCCGCCAGTCGCCCCCGCTCCCGAATGTCTCGAGCCGCCGATAGGCCCTGAGGAACGCTTCCTGGACGGCGTCCTCTGCGTCCTGGAGGTTTGTCAGGCGGCGCCGGGCGCACACCAGGAGCGTGGGGTAGTGGGTGCGGACGATCTCGGTGAACGCCGAGGTATCCCCTGAACGGTGGGCGGCAACCAACCGGATGGCGTCGCCGCGTTCGGTACCCCCCATATCGTCGGGCGCTAGCGCCATGCTCGTCTCCCCGACCTCAGCCCGTCCCGACGGGCTGCAGGCGATGATCCTCTTCGCTGGAAGAAAGGTACTCCGTGCGGAGCCACCTGGCGTTCTTAGTCGACCCCGTGCAGAAGAAGGACACCCGCCCCTCCGCTGAAACCGTACCGAGCCGGGCGGAGGAAATCAACGAATGGCGGTACGGGCTCGCGAGCACGTGCGTTGCAGTGGTCCTGCGGGCTCCGGCGAGGGCCGTGGCGGTCGCGACAAGGCCCGGCCCGAATCCCGGCCCGGCCCCTACGATGGCCCGATGGCGGATGCCCCCCTCACCCTCATGTGCGTTCACGCCCATCCGGACGACGAGGCCATCTCGACCGGCGGGGTCCTGGCCCGCTACGCGGACGAGGGCGTCCGGACCGTGCTGGTGACCTGTACCAACGGGGAGCTCGGGGACGGTCCGGGCGGGATCAAGCCTGGCGAGCCGGGACACACACCCCAGGCCGTGGCCACGGCCCGGCGCACCGAGCTGGAAGCCAGCTGCTCGGCGCTCGAGGTGGGCAGCCTGGAGATGCTCGGCTACCACGACTCGGGGATGATGGGCTGGCCACAGAACGACGCCCCCGACGCCTTCTGGCATGCCGACGTGCACGCGGCGTCCACCCGGCTCGCAGCGCTCATCGAGCTCTACCGGCCCCAGGTGGTGGTCACCTACGACGAGAACGGATTTTACGGGCACCCGGACCACATCCAGGCGCACCGCATCACCGTTGCCGCACTGTCGACCACGAACGTGGTGGACAAGCTCTATTACCCCGCGGTCCCCCTCTCGGCCATCCCGCGGCTGGCCCAGCTCCTCTCCGACCACGGAATGGAGGTTCCCGCGGAGATCGAGGATGCTCCGTTCGGGACCCCGGACGCCCAGATCAGCGCGGTGGTCGACGTGGCCGCGGTGACCGCTCGCAAGTACGACAGCCTTGCCGCCCACGCCAGCCAGGCTGAGAACATCTTCTTCCTCTCGATGGGGCGCGACGTGTTCGGAGACCTCTTCAAGGAGGAGGCGTTCGTGCGGGCCCAGGACCGCACCGGTGCCCCCCTGCCGGAGACCGATCTCTTCGCCGGGATCCGCTGAGCGGCCGCCGGAGGTCGGCGATCCGGTCGCCGAACCAAGAGGCGGTGCCGGCTAGCTGGTCCGGCGCATCCACAATGCGCCGCCGGGTGTCGCGAGCATGGACGGCAGCTCCCTGGCCAGGACATCGGCGTGCTCCACGGCGAGGAAGTGGTTCCACAAAGTGATCTCGAACGACCGGTTGTGGGTGAGAAAGGCCCGAAGGAGGTAGCACTCGTTCCAGGCGCGGCCGCCGGCCACCCAGTGCCGCAGGTACTCGAAGGGCCAGAAGACGTCGTGGACGTGGACGTAGACCCCGGGCGCGAGGACCGGCAAGACGTTGGTGTAGAGGTGCTGCACGTCGCTCCCGGTCTTCAAGACGTGGGAGCAGTCGACGAAGAGGACGTCACCGGCGTCGAGCG
>DAHUZE010000013.1 GCA_027306755.1 Acidimicrobiaceae bacterium
GGCCCTGGTGCTGCTGGTGGGGGGCGGGAACCTGCTGGCAGGGCGCACGCCCTCCCGGCGCCTCCCTCCTGCGCCGCCCGGCAAGGCCCCTTCCGCATCCGGCGCGGCCCCTGCGCCGGCGGAACCGGAGGCGCCGGCCCCGGCGCCCGCGGCCCCGGCGCCCGCGGAACCGGCGGCAGCGGGGGCGGCGGCGGCCGGTGAGGAGACGCGCCCTTCGGGTGCCTCCGGTCGCCACGAGCCGTGAGCCTCCAGCGGGACACCGGCGTCGTCCTCCGGACCTACCGGCTGGGGGAGGCCGACCGCATCGTGGTGCTGTTGACCGAGGAGCACGGGAAGGTGCGGTCGGTGGCCAAGGGCGTGCGACGGACGTCGAGCAAGTTCGGCGCGCGGCTCGAGCCTCTGAGCCACGTGGCGCTGCTCATGTGGCGCGGCCGGGGGGAGCTCGGGGTGATCAACCAGGTGGAAGTGGTCGACCACTTCCGCACGCTCCGCGAGGACCTCGAGCGGGTGGCTGCCGGGCTCTCGATGCTCGAGGTGGCCGACCAGCTGGCGCAGGAGGGGCACCCCGATCCCGGGCTCTACCGCATGCTGGTGGGAGCGCTGCGGGCCCTGGCGGAGCTGGGCAACGACCCGTCAATGGTGGCACCGGCCTTCTTCTGGAAGGCACTCGCCCACGAGGGCGCCGAGCCGATCCTGACGGCCTGCGCCTCGTGCGGCAGGAGCACGCCGGACGTGGAACTGGTTGCCTTCGACCTGGTGGAAGGAGGCGCGCTGTGCCCCGACTGCCGTCGGGGGCGCCCGGTGAGCGCCGAGGCTCTGGATGTGGTCCGCCAGGTCCTGGGCGGCTCACTGGGCCGGGTGCTGCGGGATGGACGCCCTGCGTGCGCCGGCGAGGTGGCCGCACTGGCCACCGAGGCCATGGAGGCGCACCTGGACCGGCGCCTGCGGTCGGTGCGGGCGACCTCGGGGCTGTCGTGGTGAGCGCGCCGGCGAGCGCGCCGGCGTTCGGGGTCTACGTCCACGTCCCGTTCTGCCGGCACCGCTGCGACTACTGCGCCTTCGCCACCTACACCGACCGTGACGCGCTCATGAGCCGCTACGTGGACGCCTGCGTCTCCGAGATCGAGCATGCCGCGCAAGCCGGGACACTCGAACCGTCGTCCAGCATCTTCGTGGGCGGCGGAACGCCTTCGCGCCTGGAGGCCGCGGATCTGTGCCGGCTGGTGGCGGCCATCCCCCGGCAGCCGGACGCGGAGGTCACCGTGGAGTGCAATCCCGAGGACGCATCAGTGGAGCGTCTCGCGGCCTACCGGGCCGGCGGGGTCAACCGGATGTCCTTCGGGGTGCAATCCACTGCGGCGCATGTCCTGGCGTCCCTGGGTCGGCGGCACGACCCGGCCTCGGTGCCCCGGGCCGTCCAGGCTGCTGCCAGTGCCGGCTTCACCGATGTGAACGTGGATCTCATCTACGGAGCCGTGGGCGAGACGGACGAGGACTGGGTCCGGACCCTGCACGACGTCCTGGCGTTGCCCGCGCCGCCAACCCACGTCAGCGCCTACGCGCTAACGGTCGAGCCGGGCACCCCGCTCGCCGCCGATCCGGGTCGCCATCCCGATGAGGACGTCCAGGCGGCCCGGTACGAGCAGGCGGACGCCGTGCTCGCGGCGGCCGGCTTCGAGTGGGAGGAGGTCTCCAACTGGGCCCGGCCGGGGCACGGATGCCGGCACAACCGCCTCTACTGGCGCCAGGGCGACTACCGGGGCATCGGCTCGGCCGCCCACTCGCACCGCCAGGGGCACCGGTGGTGGAACGTCCGGACCCCGGACCGCTATGTGGCGGCGGTGGAGGCGGGGCGCTCGCCGGTCGCCGCCGAGGAGAAGGTGGACCGCCAGGGCCGCGAGTTCGAGCGCCTCATGCTCTCCCTGCGTACGCCGGAAGGGGTCCCGCCGCACGTCCTGCCCGAGTCCGCCGTGGAGGAGGGGTTGGTCGAGCCGGTGGGCGACCGGCTGGTGCTCACCGTGCGGGGCCGCCTGCTGGCCAATGCGGTCTCCGCCATGCTCGCGCCGGAGGCGGGGCGCCCGGTGCCGGGGCCGGCGGACGCCGGTATCCTGCCGGGCCATGGCAACCGTCCCGGCACCGCAGCCCGACAACGTGATGGAGAAGGTGGTGAGCCTGTGCAAGCGACGCGGGTTCATCTTCCAGTCGGCTGAGATCTACGGCGGGTTCCGCTCCACCTACGACTACGGGCCCCTCGGGGTAAACATGCTGCGCAACGTGAAGGACGCGTGGTGGCGGTCGATGGTGCAGCTGCGCGACGACGTGGTCGGGCTGGATGCCGCCATCCTCTCCCCGCCGGGCGTGTGGGCGGCCTCGGGCCATCTGGCCAACTTCACCGACCCCCTCGTCGACTGCCGCTCCTGCCGCAGCCGCTTCCGCGCCGACAAGCTGGACGGGCCCTGCCCCAACTGCGGGGGGACCGACTTCACCGAAGCCCGCGACTTCAACCTCATGTTCAAGACCCACGCCGGCCCGGTGGAGGATGAGGGGGCCGTGGCATACCTGCGGCCCGAGACCGCGCAGGGCATGTTCGTCAACTTCGCCAACGTGCTGCAGACGACCCGCAAGCGGCCGCCGTTCGGCATCGCCCAGGTGGGAAAGTCCTTCCGCAACGAGATCACCCCGCAGAACTTCGTCTTCCGGACGCGCGAGTTCGAGCAGATGGAGATGGAGTACTTCGTCCCTCCCGCCGAGAGCGCCACCTGGCACCGGTACTGGATCGACGAGCGGTATCGCTGGTACCTCGAGCTGGGCATGCCCGGGGACCGGCTGCGGATCCGGCCCCACGGCCCCGAGGAGCTGTCGCACTACTCCTCGGCCACCTCGGACGTGGAGTTCCTCTTTCCCTGGGGCTGGGACGAGCTGGAGGGCATCGCCAACCGGACCGACTACGACCTGCTCCAGCACGCCGCGGCCTCGGGGGAGCGGCTGGAGTACTTCGACCAGGCGACCGGGGAGCGCTACGTCCCCCACGCCATCGAGCCGGCGGCCGGCGCAACCCGCACCATGATGGCCTTCCTCCTGGCCGCCTACGCCGAGGACGAAGTGGGCGGCGAGGCCCGGACGGTGCTTCGCCTCCACCCCCGCTTGGCCCCGTACCAGGCTGCCGTGCTGCCGCTGTCGAAGAAGGAGACCCTCGAGCCCATGGCCCGGGAGGTCCTCGGCCTGCTCCAGCCCCACTTCATGTGCGACTACGACACCACGCAGAGCATCGGCCGGCGCTACCGCCGCCATGACGAGATCGGGACGCCCTGGTGCGTGACGGTGGACTTCGACTCGCTGGAGGACCGGGCCGTCACCGTGCGCGACCGTGACTCCACCGAGCAGGTGCGGGTCCCACTGGACGCGTTGGTGGGCGAGCTGCGGGCCCGTGGCGGACTGGCGTAGCCCCGCGCCCGGCTTTGCGCCGGGCGCCTCGCGTTGCTCGCCGGGCTCCGCACCCGCGCCCTAAGGTGGACGAGATCCCTGCGCGAACGCCCCCTGCGGGGTGAGGAGGCCCGATGCCGTACGTCTTCGATTTCGACCACAAGCACCGCCGCCCGCCGATGGACATGAAGGACCTCCTCGGCGGCAAGGGAGCGAACCTGGCCGAGATGACGTCGGTGCTCGGCCTGCCCGTGCCCCCTGGCTTCACGATCTCCACCGACGCCTGCCGGGCGTCCCTGGAGAGCGGTTGGCCGGAAGGGCTGACCGCCGAGGTCTCCAAGGCGCGGGCGCGCCTGGAGAAAGCCATGGGCAAGGTCATCGGGGATCCGGTCGACCCTTTGCTCGTGTCCGTGCGCTCGGGGGCGAAGTTCTCCATGCCCGGCATGATGGACACCGTCTTGAACCTCGGGCTCAACGACCGGTCGGTGGAGGGCCTTGCCAAGCAGACGGACGACGAGCGGTTCGCCTACGACTCCTACCGGCGGTTCGTCTCCATGTACGGGCGGATCGTGCTGGGCATCCCGGGCGAGCAGTTCGAGTCGCTGTTCGACGCAGCCAAGGAGCTGGCCGGCACCCGCTCGGACGCCCGGATCCCTACCGAGCTGCTGCGCTACCTGGTCGAGTCCTACCAGCAGATCGTGGAGCGCCACACCTCTGCGCCGTTCCCCCAGGATCCTGACGACCAGCTGCGGGGGGCCGTCGAGGCCGTGTTCCGCAGCTGGAACGGGCCACGGGCCATTGCCTATCGCGAACGGGAGCACATCCCGCATTCCCTCGGGACGGCAGTCAACGTGCAGGCCATGGTGTTCGGCAACCGTGACGACCAGTCCGGCACCGGCGTGGGCTTCACCCGGGATCCGGCCACGGGCCACCAGGGGGTGTACGGCGACTTCCTGGTGAACGCCCAGGGCGAGGACGTGGTGGCCGGGATCCGCAACACCGAGCCGCTCTCGGCCTTGGAGAAAGAGTTCCCCAAGCTGTACCGCCAGCTGATGGAGATCTTCAACAAGCTCGAGCGCCACTACCGGGATATGTGCGACACCGAGTTCACCATCGAGCAGGGCAAGCTGTGGATGCTCCAGACCCGGGTGGGCAAGCGCACCGGACGCGCCGCCCTCAAGATGGCCGTGGACATGACGAGCGACCCGAGGATCCGGCTGAGCCGGGCCGAGGCCGTGTCCCGGATCACCGAGGACCACCTCTCGGCCGTCCTCCACCCCCAGTTCGCGGATTCGGGCCACGAGGCCATCGCCAAGGGCCTGGCCGCTTCCCCGGGGGCTGCCGTGGGCCGGGTGTACCTGACTGCCGACGACGCGGAGGCGGCCGCCAAGCGGGGCGAGCATGTGATCCTGGTTCGCAACGAGACGTCGCCCGACGACGTCCACGGCATGCTGGCTGCCGACGGAGTGCTCACGGCCCGCGGTGGGTTGGTGAGCCACGCCGCCGTCGTGGCCCGGGGTTGGGGCAAGCCGGCCGTGGTGGGGGCCGAGGGTCTGCGGATCGGTGGTGGCAGGCTCGTCGCCGGCGGGGTGACCGTGGAAGAGGGCGACTGGATCTCCATCGACGGGACGACCGGGGTGGTGGTGTCCGGGCAGGTCGAGCTCACCCAGGCGGAGCCGCCTCCGGAGTTCGACGTCGTGCTCGGATGGGCCGACGAGATCCGGGCCGGCGAGCTCGGGGTGCGGGCCAATGCGGACAACGGCCCCGACGCGGTCAACGCCCGGCGATTGGGGGCCGAGGGGATCGGGCTGTGCCGGACCGAGCACATGTTCTTGGGGGAGGACCGCCTCCCAGTGGTCCGGCGCATGATCCTGGCCGAGGGGGAGGACGAGGAGCGAGAGGCGCTGGAGGCGCTCCGCACTGTCCAGCGCGAGGACTTCGTCGCCATCCTGGAGGCGATGGACGGCCTGCCCGTGACCGTGCGCTTGCTCGACCCGCCGCTGCACGAGTTCCTTCCCTCCACCCACGACCTGGCCGTCAAGGATGCGACCGAGGGGCTGACCGCCGAGGAGCAGCGCCTCTACGAGGCGGCCCGGTCCTGGGAGGAGGCCAACCCCATGCTCGGCACGCGGGGCGTGCGCCTCGGCGTGATCAAGCCGGGCCTCTACGCCATGCAGGTGCGGGCGCTGATGGAGGCCGCATCCCAGCGCGCCGCCGCGGGAGGCCGCCCGGTGGTGGAGATCATGATCCCGCTGACGGTGAGCCGGGAAGAGCTGGCGCTGGCCCGGAGCTGGGTGGAGGAGGCAGTGGCCGGCACGTCTACCGAGCCGAGCGGGCGGCGGGGGCGCGGCCGGGCCCGGCCCAACGGCGGGACCGCAGGGGTGGAAGTGGCCATCGGCACGATGATCGAGACGCCCCGGGCCGCCCTCTTGGCCGACCAGATCGCCGAGGTGGCGGACTTCTTCTCGTTCGGCACCAACGACCTGACGCAGATGACCTTCGGCTTCAGCCGGGACGACGTGGAAGGGCGCCTGATGGCGGCCTATCTGGACAAGGGCCTGCTGGCTCGCAACCCCTTCGAGACGGTCGACCCCCAAGGCGTGGGCGAGCTCGTCCGGCTGGGCACGTCCCGAGGGCGCGGCACGCGGCCCGAGCTCAAGGTGGGGATCTGCGGTGAGCACGGCGGGGACCCAGCCTCCATCCAGGTGTTCTACGAAGCCGGGTTGGACTACGTGAGCTGCAGCCCCTACCGGGTGCCGGTGGCCCGACTGGCGGCGGCCCAGGCTGTCATCGAGGCCGGCAAGGCGCCGGCGGCGTCCACCAAGCCCGGAACCGGGCGCGGTGCTGCTTCCGGAGCCGCCCGGGCCGGGCGGGGGGCGAAACGGCCAGCGGGCCGGGCCAGCGGCTCGGGCAAGTCGGCGGCCCGGACGGTCCGGGGGACCCGGGCCGCCAGCCGCGAGGTGGGCGTGTCCCGGCCGGTGAAGGCGCCCCGACGGGGAGCCGGCGCCCGGAACGGCTCCCGTTCGGCGGGTCCGGGGGGCGGACGCCGGCACTGACCGGGTGACGAGCCCAGGGCGGCCGAGGCACGGCTCCGCCCCGCGTGCGGCCGCCGCACGGCTCTGGCCCCCCGTATCCTCGAGCCGTGAGCATTCCTGACGACGAGGTGGCGCAGGTCCGGGCTGCCACCGACATCGTGGCGCTCGTATCCGAGCACGCCGCGCTGCGCCGGCAGGGGCAGCGGTGGGTGGGGCTCTGCCCCTTCCACAACGAGAAGACGGCGTCGTTCAGCGTGAACGCCCAGGAGGGCTTCTACTACTGCTTCGGCTGCCACGCCTCTGGGGACGCCATCACCTTCTTACGGGAGGTGGAGCACTTGGATTTTGCCGATGCCGTCCGGATGCTGGCCGAGCGGGCCGGCGTGGTGCTGCACGAGACGTCCGAGGGATCGGCGGAGCACAAGCGGACGGTCGAGCTGTACGAGGCCATGGCCAAGGCGGCGCAGTGGTACCACGAGCGCCTGCTCTCCGCTCCCGACGCCGGCCGGGCACGGGACTACCTGCGCTCCCGGGGCTACGACGGGGACGTCGTGCGCCGGTTCTCCCTCGGATGGGCTCCTGAGGGATGGGACGCCCTGTGCCAGGCCATCGGCCTGTCCGAGCGGGTGCTGTCCGACGCCGGACTGGGCTTCGTCAACCGGGCCGGCCGGGCCCAGGACGCATTCCGCGGACGGGTCCTGTTCCCCATCTGCGACCCGCGCGGCCGGCCGGTAGCCATCGGCGGCCGTATCCTGCCGGGCGGCCCGGGGGAGTCCGGCGACTCGGGGGCCGCCGGTCGGCCGGAGCCCAAGTACAAGAACTCCCAGGAGACCGCGATCTACGTCAAGCGGCGGACCCTCTATGCGCTCAACTGGGCCAAGCACGACATCGTGGCCACCGGTGAGGTGATCGTGTGCGAGGGCTACACCGACGTGATCGGCTGCTTCCAGGCCGGCATGCCCCGGGCGGTGGCTACGTGCGGCACGGCGCTGGCGGAGGAGCACTTCCGGCTCCTGCGCAACTTCGGCCGCCGCATCGTGCTCGCGTACGACGCCGACCAGGCTGGCCAGACCGGGATCACCCGCGTGTACGAGTGGGAGCGGCGCCACAACGTGGACGTGCGCGTGGCCGCGCTGCCCGATGGCGCGGACCCGGGGGACCTGGCCCGCACGGATCCCGACGCCCTCCGGGCGGCGGTGGCGGGTGCCGCGCCACTCCTGGCCTTCCGGGTGGACCGGACGCTGCGGGCGGGGGACCTCTCGACGGCCGAGGGCCGGGCCCGGGCGGCCGAGTCGGCCATCGCGGCCGTGGCCGAGCACCCCGACGATCTCGTCCGGGACCAGTACGTCATGCGGGTGGCCGACGTCGCCCGGGTCGAGCCGGAACGGCTGCGCGCCCGTCTGGCGCAGGTCCGGGCGGCCGGCCGCGATGGCGAGGCCCGGCCGGAGCGGCGCGCCGGGTCTCCCGGGCGCCGGCAGGGCAGCCGTCCGGGCCTCGAGGCGCTCCGTCTGGCGGTGCACCGCCCCGACCTGGTCGCGGACCGGCTGGAGGAGGTGCTCTTTCTCGATCCCCTTCAGCGGCGCACCTTCTTGGCACTGGCCTCATCGGACAGCCTGCACGAGGCGGTGTCCGCAGCCGAGCCGGAAGTGGCCGATCTCCTGCGACGGCTGGCAGTGGAGGAGCCGCTCCTTCCCGAGGATCCCCACACAGACCCGGCCGATCCGGTCCTCGTCCTCCTGGTGCGCGAAGCGGCGCGCAGGGCGCTGGCCGACCTCCAGGCCGAGGGACGCCTGGGGCACACCGCCCTGGCCGAACTGACAGAGGAGACGGTGACGGTCCGACGCAATCTGGAAGATCTGGAGGACCAGGAACGGCGTCGCGCCGCGGCCGATCGGTTGGTAGCGTGGTTAGTCACCGGCCGTGCCGGGGGCTCGCCAGCGGAGAGGGCCCGAACGCAGATGACGGAGCCGAGATCATGACCAGCGGGGGTCGGGGGGATGACGGCTCCCTGCATGGCGAGGCAACCGTGCGGCGGGCGAACGGGCGTCGGAAGGTGCCCGCCTCGGGGTCCGGCTCCTCGAGCTCGTCCGGCGCCAGCGGGGACTACTTCAACGGCAGCAGCGAGGACCCGGTCCACACCTACCTGAAGGAGATCGGCAAGGTTCCGCTCCTCAACGCCGAGCTTGAAGTGGAGATGGCCCGGCGTATCCAAGCGGGCAACGCCGCCGCCGCCCGGCTGGCGGTCCACGTCGAAGCCGAGGGCAACGGCGCTCCCGAGCGGTTGCTCTCCGCCGACCAGCAATTCCGTGACCGCCGGGCGATCCGCCAGGGGGAGCAGGCCAAGGAGGCCCTCATCGAGGCCAACCTCCGCCTGGTGGTCTCCATCGCCAAGCGGTACCGCAACCGGGGCCTGGCCTTCTTGGATCTCATTCAGGAGGGCAACCTCGGGCTGATGCGGGCGGTGGACAAGTTCGACTACGAGAAGGGCTTCAAGTTCTCCACGTACGCCACGTGGTGGATACGTCAGGCCATCACCCGCGCCATCGCGGACCAGGCCCGGACGATCCGCATCCCGGTCCACATGGTCGAGACGATCAACAAGGTGGTCTGGGCGCAGCGCCAGCTCCTCCAGGAGCTCGGGCGGGAGCCCACGCCCGAGGAGGTGGCCCAGCGGGTCGAGTTCCCGATCGAGCGGGTGCGGGAGATCCAGCGGCTGAGCCTCGACACCGTCTCCCTGGAGCAGCCGGTGGGGGACGAGGACGACTTCAGCCTCTCGGACCTGATCGAGGACCGGTCGGCGGTGGTGCCTGACGATGCCGCCACCAGGGCCATGCTCGACCGGGCGGTCAAGGCCGCGCTGGGCTTCCTGACCGAGCGCGAGCAGGACGTGGTCCGGCTCCGCTTCGGCCTGGACGACGGCAAGATCCGGACCCTGGAAGAGGTGGGCAAGGAGTTCGGCGTGACGCGTGAGCGGGTGCGCCAGATCGAATCGAAGACGCTGGCCAAGCTGCGCCGCCCCGACGCCGCCTTCTTGTTGCGCGACTACCTGGAGGAGGCGTAGCCAGGCGAGCGGGCACCGGGAGGGCGGGTCCGGATGCGGCTGCTATCGTCGCTCGGGCGTCGATCCGGGGTAGCTCAACGGCAGAGCAAGCGGCTGTTAACCGCTAGGTTGAGAGTTCGAGTCTCTCCCCCGGAGCCACCCTCTTTTCTCGCTGGCGACGGGGATGAGGAGCCTTGAACCGCCGACACCGAGGCCGGAACCGGCGCGGGGGCCGAGGCCGGCGCCGAGGTCGTAGGAGTCTCCACCTCCATCGGTGGCTTCATCTCACCGGTACTCCGCTTCGAACCATCGAGCGGCTTGTGAGCGCTGCGTGAGGCGATCACCGAAACCGCTCGAGGCGGTCGCCACCTTGCGAGCCCTGCTTCTCGGCGCCCCGTCCAACAGATCGTTCCAGAAGATCGCCCAGCCACCGGCGACCGCCGTTCCGAGCCCGGGAGCGGTGAGAGCACGAGCGATCGCGGCGGTGGCGAATGGCCGGCCCGCAAGCGTGGCATGGGCAACGGCGCCAATGCGCTGATATGGGAGGTGTGCGCTGGCAAGAGAAGCACGATAGGAGCGCGCGGCGTTCCCCGGATCGAACAGGACCGCCTCGGCCGCAGCCTTACCACTACTCATTGCGTGTGCAATGCCTTCGCCCTGCAATGGATTCACTAAGCCGGCAGCATCACCGACCAAAAGAGTGTTGCGCCTCGCCGGAGTGGTCCCTATCATCCCCATCTTGAGCCAACCCCCAAGTCGAGGCGAGGGTTCGGGGGTTGCACGATCGATCAAACCCAGGTCGCGAAGGCGATCGAAGAACTGGCTGAACATTCGCACCGCCCCATTGCCAGCCGTCCGATCGGAGCGCGTAGCTATACCGAGCCCAACGTTTGCGCCGCCGTCAGCGGACGGAAAGATCCAGCCGTAGCCGGGAAACGCATGCCAGCGGCTTTGCTCCCACAACACAATGACGGGGAGATCGACCGGCTGGCTGACGTACGACCTCACCGCGAAACCCCAAAGGACCTTGTTCGCATCGACCAGTCCGGCGGTCGTCCCCACATGGCTGGTCGCGCCGTCGGCGCCGATCACGAAGTCGGCGCGAAGTTCGATTCCGCCGGCCGTCCGATAGCCATCGAGCCGCCCTTCGACTTCTAATGGCGCATCTGCGCGGCCGGTGAACAGAACGGCTCCTGCGTCAACTGCCGCGTTCTGAAGCGATGCGTCGAATTCGACACGAGTGCCTATGGTCCCGTATCCGGGATACGTGAGCCCGGCCCGGGACGGTAGGAGCACCCGCCTCCCGCCGGGTCCGATAACGACCATATCTCCCACGTTGAGCTGACTGGGCAGAGACAGCCCGGCGTCCATGAGAAGTTGCACGCCCCTTGGGCCCACCAGATCGCCGCAGGCCTTGTCACGAGGAAAGGTGGACTTGTCCAAGAGCGCGACGCTCGCACCCTGGCGGACCAGGGTCAGCGCGGCGAAACTGCCGGCGGGGCCTGACCCGACAATGAGCACATCGAAACGAGCGGAACTCACGCTGCCGTTCCTACTCGGCTGCGGCGTATCGTACAAACCAGGTCATCGGATCGGGACCGCCCCACGCGGCACGCGGTCCACCTGAGGAGCCCCTATGCCACGAGTTCGCGTCCACAATTGCTCCGTTTCGCTCGACGGATATGGCACCGGCGAAGGCCAGAGCCTGGAAGCACCCTTCGGACACGCCGGAACGCGGCTCCACGAATGGTTCTTCCCGACGAGAACGTTTCGCGGGATGCAAGGCGAGCCGGGTGGCAGCACCGGGGTCGACGACGCCTTCGCCAGCCAATGGGCGCCGGGAGTCGGGACCGAGATCATGGGACGGAACAAGTTCGGACCCCAGCGTGGTCCGTGGATCGATGAGGGGTGGAGGGGATGGTGGGGAGACAACCCTCCCTTCCATTCCCCGGTGTTCGTGCTCTCCCATCACCCTCGTTCACCTATCGAGATGGCCGGTGGCACCACCTTCCACTTCCTCGATGCCACCCCCGATGAAGCCCTTGCGGTGGCTCGGGAGGCAGCCAATGGCCTGGACGTCCGCATCGGCGGAGGACCCTCGACCATCCGGCAGTTCCTCGCGGCCGACCTCATCGATCACCTGCACGTCGTCGTCGTGCCCGTGCTCCTTGGACGCGGGGAGCGTCTCTGGGACGGGTTCGAGGAGCTTGAAGCGCGGTTCGACATGGAGTCGGTCACTTCCCCGAGCGGCGTAACGCATCTGACGTGCAGCCGCCGCCCTGCGCCGTTGCATGCTGTCCCCGATGCGCCCGATTGAGGTCGGGCCGTTCGACCATCCATGGACGGGTGCCCACGGATGGTTGGGTAGGAGGCTTGACGCGCGATCAGTGGTTCACGACGCGATCGAGCGCCGCATCACCGACCGCTGCCAACCGGTAGCGACGGCGGCTGTGCTCGCCAGAAGCCTGCCGAGCCCGATCGCCAAATCCGCCGGAGCGACGTCAACGAACCCGATCCTGCGATACCACGGTGCGTTCCAGGGGACGTCGGTATAGGTGATGAGCGTGAGCGCACGCAAGCCCTGGTCCGCCGCCCAACGCTCGACCGTGCCCAGGAGGGCCCTCCCGAGCCCGTGCCGCTGATGGTTCGGGTGGACGCTCACCTGGGCGACATGCGCAGCGTCGTCGAGCACGTATGCCAAGACGTACCCCACAGCGACGTCGTTGGGGTCGGTGGCCACCCAAGCAACGGTGCCTTCTTCGAACAGTCCGGGTTCTGACGAGGGGGTGTGGACGTCAGGTTGATGGGCGAGCACGCCGAAGTCGTGAAACATCGCCCGCACTCCCTTTTCGACTCCGTACAGGGGAATGAGGTCACTGCACCGCGCTGGCCGGATCAGTGGGTCGCTGTGCATGGTTCCCGCTCCCTTCCGCGCTCGTTTCCGGGTACCGGTCCCAAGTTCCACTCTCCTCCCGGCACGCGCCAGTTCGCAACGGTGAGGAACCAGCCGGGATCGTTGCGGACGAAGAGCAAGAGATTCACCCACACGTCGCCCTCGGGGAGCCCTGTGGAGCCCTTCGGGAGCACGCACAGCCGGTACTCGCCGCCCGTCGATGGCCAGAACCCGATGTCGTACAGCTCCCCGAACTCCAGTACGCCGTAGGGGGTGTGCACCACGAACCGATGGCGGGCGCCCCAGCCGGTGCGCTGCGCTTCGTTGAGCAGCGACACGAGGAGCGCCTCAGCTCGTTCCTGGGCAGCCGGAGGCGGCGGCCGCGGTGCTCCCCAGTCGCGTGATGCGCGGACGCCCGGCACGGGTCTGGGGACGAGCACCACTTCGGAGCCCTTCTGTGGACCGTCGGTGAACCTCACGACCCTTCGTCCGTGCCCGAGCTCCTCGAGAACCTCGTAGTCGGCCATCGTCACCCCCCGGCGATGGGGCGCACCCAGAGGATCTCTTCTGCCGTGGCGTCGAAGGAGAAGATGCGCTCGGTGTCCTCGGCCGGCGCCCCCTGTCCTCGTGCGAAGGCGAGATGCCGTTTGTCCCGAAGCTGGTTGAAGACGCCCTCGGCGCGCGCGATTGAAGCAGAGTCTCCCTTCTCCCACGCGACGGTGGTGTCCCCGGTCTCGTCGATGATGCGCATGGTGCCCATGGTTTCCTCCTTCGTTGCACCGCTGAGACTGATGGGCGACGTGCGGGTGCAATCTCACGATAGGGACACGGTGTGACAGAGGACGGGGTCGGCCCCGCGGGCGCCTGGAGGTGGGGCATGCGCGCCCGCTACCGATTCCTTGCCCTGATTGGTTCAGATCTGCCTCTCGGGTGCCGATGACCTGAGTGGCGCTCGATCGTCAGCGGGCAGCCGCGTCCCTGCGGGTGGGTGGAGGGGAGGGTGGAGACGATGCCTCAGTCCCGGGGCCAGGAGGCGGCACTGGATCGGACCGCTGCCGCCGCCCTCCCCACCCGCGCCGGCGCCCCGCTGACCGCCGATCGGATCGGTGAGGCCCTGGTGACGAGCGGCCGCATCTCACGCACGCAGCTGGACTGGGCGCTCGGGGTGCAGCGCCGCACGGGATCGCGCCTCGGAGCCATCCTGCTGGCCGCCGGTCTGGTGTCGCGCCCCGATCTCTACCAGACCCTGGCCGAGCAGTGGGGCGTGCCGTATGTGGACGTGACCAAGGTGCCGCTGGGCATGTCCACATGGGAGCACCTGGATCCGGCCCGGCTGGCCCGAGAGCTGTGGGTTCCGATCGGGCGCCGCCGCGACGGGACGGTGGTGGTGGCGACGTCGCAGCAGCCGACGGCCGAGCGCCGGGCGGAGATCGAGGAGGAGCTGCAGCGGCCGGTCGTCCTCATGGCGACCACGGACTGGGACGTGGACTACGGGCTCCGCAACCTCTTCCGGGACCAGCTCCTGGACGCGGCCAGTCACGGGCTCTGGCGTAACGACAAGGAGCACTCGGCCCGGACGGTGGTGACGAAGAGGCAGGGAGCCGTGCTGCTCGCATGCCTGCTGGCCCTCATCGGCAGCGCCATCGCCGCTCCCGGCCCGACCGTGGCCGTCTGCTCGGCCATCATCGCCTGTGGGTTCCTCGTGTCCGTGGGCTTCAAATTCGTGGTGTGCCTGGTCGGGGCGTACCACGAGACGTTCGTCCAGGTCACCGACGAGGAGGCGGCTGCCGTGGGCGACGCCGAGCTGCCCATGTACACGATCCTCGTCCCCTGCTACCGGGAGGCCAACGTGGTCCCCAACCTGATGGCCAACCTCGCGGCCCTGGACTACCCGCCGGAAAAGCTGGAGGTGCTCCTCCTCTTGGAGGAAGACGACGAGGAGACCCGGGCCGCGGCCACGGCTGCCCGGCCGCCGGCCACGGTCACGTTCGTCACCGTGCCGCGGGGCCAACCCCAGACCAAGCCCAAGGCATGCAACGTCGGGCTCGTGTTCGCCCGTGGCGAGTACCTCGTGATCTACGACGCCGAGGACCAGCCCGACCCCGACCAGCTCCGGCGCTCCGTGGCGGCCTTCCGCAAGGGCGGCCCCAGCCTGGTTTGCGTGCAGGCCGCGCTCAACTACTTCAACGCCGAGGAGAACGCGCTGACGCGGCTGTTCACCCTCGAGTACTCGTTCTGGTTCGACTACATGCTGACCGGGCTGTCTGCCATGAGGCTGCCCATACCGTTGGGGGGCACCTCGAACCACTTCCGGACGGACGAGCTACGGCTCCTCGGGGGCTGGGACCCGTTCAACGTCACCGAGGACGCCGATCTCGGCATCCGGGCCGCCGCTCTGAACCGGCGGGTGGGGGTCGTCAACTCCACCACCTTCGAAGAAGCCAACAACGCCTACCGCAACTTCGTCCGCCAGCGGTCTCGGTGGATAAAGGGCTACCTGCAGACCACGCTGGTCCACTTGCGCCACCCGGTCGAGCTGGTGCGCTCGGTCGGCTGGCGCCAGGCCATCGGGTTCGCCCTCCTGATCGGCGGGACGCCGATCTCGTTCCTGGCGATGCCGCCCCTCTACCTCCTGCTGGCGGTGTCGCTCCTCCTGCCGCCCTCGGCCATGGCGTCGGTCTACCCGGGATGGGTGCTGTGGACCAGCCTCGCCAACTTCCTGCTGGGCAACGCCCTCATGGTGTACGTGTCGATGATGGGCGTCTTCAAGCGGCGCCGGCACCGTCTCGTGCTGTGGGCGCTGTTGAACCCGCTGTACTGGCTGCTCCACGCCGTTGCCGCGTACAAGGCGCTGGGACAGCTCGTGTTCCGTCCCCATTACTGGGAGAAGACCGACCATGGCCTCACCTCCGTACAGCCTCCCGCCGGTCCTCACTGAGCGCTGGTCCGCCGTCCGGTGGCCCGCCACAGCAGGTCGCCGGACGCTGACGCGGCTGGCCCTCAGCGCGCCCTACGTGGTCCTTGCCGTCTGGCTGCAAGCGCGTGGGGTCCACTCCCTGCCCAACGCCCAGCTCGAGCGGGTTGCCGGGTCGCTCAGCCGGCCGGGGGCGACCGTCGGCGCGGTGACCCGGGCCTTCCCCCCGCTGGGCCCGGCCATCGCCCGCCTGCTTCCCGGCGGCCCAGGGACCCTGGGCATCGTGGGTGCCCTCGGCGCGGGCGCCGTCCTCCACCTGTGCTGGGAACGGCTCGTCCGGGCCTCGGTGCCGAGGTGGCTCATCGTCCTCCTCCTTGCCGGGGTGGGCGGATCGCCGATCTTCTGGTACAACGCCACGGGCAACCTGGTCGGGTTCGTGGGGCTCATCGCATTCGTGGTGGCCGCCGCCGGCCTGCTCGACTTCCTTTACCTCGGGCGCACCACGGGCGGCTACGCCGCCGGCCTCAGCATGGCGTTCGCCGTCCTGTGCGACCCCGCCGCACTGGTGTACGCGCTGAGCATGGCGATTGCCATCCCGTTCCTGGGGTGGGAGCGGTTCCGCGGCGAGCCGATCGCGATCCTCTCAGCGGTGGCCGTCGTCGTGTTCCCGACCGTGGCCGCCGTGACGGCGTGGGCTTTCCTCGAGTGGCGGTTCACCGGGACGGTGAACCACAGCCTTCTCTTTGCGTCCGGGGCCTTCGGCTTTCCGGCCGGACTGGCCGGCGGCCTCCGCGCCGCCGCCTCGCACGTCGGCTGGGAACTGACCTGCGCGCCGGTGTTCGCCGTGGGCGCCGTCTCCCTCCTCCCGCGCCGGCCGATGGCGGCAGTGGGGCTGCTGGCCGTGCCGCTGGATCTGGTGCTCACCGCGTGGTTCGGGCTGCACGCCCAGACCGGGCAGGGCATCGTGCTCCTGAGCATCGTCGGCCTGATGGCCGTCCCGAGCCGACCGAACCGGATCATCGCGGCCGTCCTGGCCGTCGAGGCGGTGGCCGGGGCGGTGTGCACGGTGGCACTGTCGGACGTGGGCGGCACGGCGCATCTGCTCCGCGCCATGGGCCTTTGACGCCTGGGACCACCCTCCAGGGGGCACCTACCGGGGTGGGTCGCCAGGGTGGCTAGGGCTGGCCGGGCGTGCCCGAGCCCGAGCCGCTGGGCGACGGCGGCAGGTTTGCCAGCGCTTCGAGGAGCGCGGACGCGCCGGGGGAGCCCCATCCGGTGCAGGCGTCCCACCCGGCCGTGGCCCGGTAGCCGCCGTTGTTGCCCGAGATGATGTCGCGCAGGGCAGGGTGGACCTGGCTGTAGAGCAGGGGATTGAGGAAGCCGACCCGGGCCCCCAGCGCCTGGTTGAGCCGGCAGGTGAGGGCCGCCCACACGGGCGCGGCCGCGCTCGTGCCCCCAACCTGTTCCAGGGATCCGCTTGGTCCGAGGACGACGAAGGGCGTCTGGGGGTCGGCCAGCGAGGCGACGTCCGGGATCCCGCGCCCGGCCGCCGGCACCTGTACGCCGGGCAGCGCCTCGGCCGACACGCCGGCCTGCCAGGCAGGGCGTGGGAACACGGCCGACACGCCCCCGCCCGTCGCCCCGTTGCCGGTGTCGAGGTCGTTCCACACCACCTCGGACCGGATGCGCCCACCTGCTGCGGCGAGGCGCGTCCCACCGCAGCCGAGCACCCACGGGCTCGATGCCGGGAAGTCCACGTGGACGGAGCCGGCTGACGGCTCGTCTGCGGCGCCGCTGTCCCCGGCCGCGCAGCACACGGTGCGCCCCGCCGCCGCCGCCGCCTCGAAAGCCTGGTTCACCTGCCGGACCGCCATCGGCGTCCACGCGCTGGCGCCTCCGCTCTCCGGGTTGCCGTAGCTGATCGAGAGGACCGAGGGATCGGAGGAGGTGTCGGTGGCCGCCCGGCTGATGGCATCCACCCAGCCCTGTTCGGTGAACTCGGTGAAGTACACGACAATGGCAGCGCCCGGCGCCAGAGACCCGACGATGCACAGGTCCAGGTACACCTCGCCAGAGACGTCCGCCGGTGTGCTGCCGTTGCCCGGATCGTTGCCGGGGCCCATCACCACGACGTCGGTCAGGTGAGGGGCGCCTATCCCGAGCACCTGGCTGAAGTACCGGCCCAAGAGCGAGGAGTCGTAACCCCCGGGTGCGCTCGCCCCCGATCCGACGGGACCGTTGAAGACGAAGATGGCCACCGTCTCCCCCGTCCCGTCGTAAGGCGCAGGAAAGTCGTAGAGGGTCGCTACCTGCGGCGGGTAGAAGTTGTTGGGCGGGAGCTGGGGAGGCGCTCCCTGGGCGATGGGCCCCCGCCACCCTCGCTCGATCGGCTTGCGCAGGTAGCTGCGGCCGAGGGGGCGGTTGTCGAAGCCGAGGACGGCCTCCACCACGGCTGCCAACGCGCCGGGCAGCTTGACGGGACCCTCCTGGGCGCGGAAGGTGAGGTCGCCCTGAAGGTAGTGGGCCAGGTTGCCTACGCCGAATGCCGCGGCCACGGCGGGTGCCGGCCCGCTCACTTGCACGCTGCGGGTGACCGGGGACTGGCGGCCGGCCGTGAGCCCTGCGGCGTGTGCGTAGGACACCACCGCCTGCAGGTCCTCCTCGTCCGCACCGAATTGCTGCGCCAGCTCGGCCGGCGTCAAGTAGCGGCGTTCGGCCGGGGGGCGACCTCCCTCCGCCGCGAGGTCCACGATGGGTGCTGCAGCCGGGTCCCGGCGCACGTACACGGTGACCGTCAGTTGCTCGCCTGGAGCCACGTCGCGCACGTGTCGAGCACCGGTCGGCAGGCGTCGATGGCTGCCGGGTAGTTCCACCAGCTCCTCAGGCATCCGATCCTCCTCGGGTTCGACCGGCTCGTGTGCCAGGGCTCAGGCGCCGTCCCAGGCGGTGACCAACCGGCGCAGCACGGGCATGGGCAGCGAGCCGTGGTCGAGGACTGCGGCGTGGAAGGCCGGCAGCGAGAACCGGTCGCCCAGACGGGCCCTGGCGTCCTCACGCAACGCCAGCAGCTCGAGCTTTCCCGTCAGGTATGAGAGCGCCTGGCCTGGCATCACGATGTAGCGGTCGATCTCGCGGGCCAGGAAGCTCTCGGGCATGGGCACGTGGGCCACATACCACGCCAGGGCTTCATCCCGGCTCCACCCCAGCGCATGGATGCCGGTGTCGACCACGAGGCGGCCGGCCCGCATGAGCGAAGCGGCGATGGCGCCGAGCAGCCCCTCGGTGCCGGTGTAGAGCCCCATCTCCTCGGCCAGCTGCTCGGCGTAGAGCCCCCACCCCTCCCCGAACACCGTCAGGTGGCGCACCTGCTGGAGCTCGGGCAGGGTGGTGAGGAGCTGGACCCGCGACAGCTGGAGGTGGTGGCCGGGAACAGCCTCGTGGAAGGCGACGCCCTCGAGGTCCCAGCCGGTGCCGGCAGTGGGCAGCTCGGTGTTGAACCAGTAGGTGCCCGGCCGGCTCCCGTCGAGCCGGGGAGGGGTGTAATGGGGGGCGACGCCGCTCGCGGCGACCACCGGAGGCATGGCCCGCACCGCGCACGAGGCAGGAAGCGGTGGGGGGAACACGTCGCCGGCGCGTGCTTCGGCCCGCTCGACCGCTCCGCGGGCAGCCTCCATCGACCGCTGCGCAGGGACGGCCCCGGCGGAAGCGCGCAGGGCGGTATGCACGGAGGCCAGGTCGCGTAGACCCAATGACGCGCCGAGCTCCACGGCGCGGGCCTCCAGCGCCTCCACGTGCTCGAGCCCGGTCCGGTGCAGCTCCCCGGCGCTGAGGGGCAGGGTGGTGTGGAGCCGGATGGCGCGGCTGTAGAGGTCGTCCCCACCGTCCAGGAAGCAGAGGCCTGCCTCGGCTCCCGGCCGGGACCGGGTCAGCAGGACCCGCAGCTCCGCAATCCAACGTCCCAGGGCCGGGATCACGCTCGCCTGTGCCGCCGCGTCCCGGGCTGCCCGCCAGGCGCTCTCGCCGTCCCAGCCGCCGGGCGGCCCCGGGGCGGCTACGGCTTCGGGCACGGGGGAGGACAGGATCGACTCCGCCCAGGCGATGGCCTGCACCACCAGCGGGGCCACGGGGAGCCGGCCCCGGGCCGCGCCGGCACGCAGCCTGTCCGAGAGCTGGTCGATGTAGGTGCCTGCGGCGGCGAGCCGGGTCACGTAGTCACCGGCCGCCTGCGGGCTGGCCAGCACGCTCCGGGCGAGGACGGCCAGCAGGACGGCCGGCCCGGCAAACGGCATCGCCGTCGCCGTGTACTCCTCGGCCGCGGTCTCCATGGCCAAGAGCTCCTGCTCGGCGTGCTCGGTCAGCACGCCGAGGGTGACCATGTCGTCCGCGTCCATCGCCGCAGGATCCAGGGCCCGGGTGTCGGCCAGCACGGCCTCCACCTGCGCCCGCCACGCCGCCGTACCGGCCTCGCTGGCGTCGGGCACCTGGTGGTCGTAGCCGGGCACCCCCAATGTGCTGGCCTCCAGCGGGTTTGCGGCGAGCCATGCCTGGTGGAAGCGGTCGGCGAGATCTCTCGGGCTGGCGACCATGGTCCGAGTCTGGCATCCCGTCGGGGAGAATGGCCGCGTGAGTGGGGAGCGCACCCGGGAGAGCTACGACGCGGTTGCGGCCGAGTACGCCCTGCACCTGTCGGACGAGCTCTCCTACAAGCCCTTGGACCGGGCGCTTCTGGCCATGGCGGTGGAGGCGGCCGGGCCGCGTCCGATCGCCGACTTGGGGTGCGGTCCGGGCCACGTTGCGGCCTGGTTGGCGGAGCGGGGCGCGCAGGTGGTGGGCATCGACCTGTCGCCCGGGATGGTGGCCCTCGCCTCTCGGGACCACCCGCGGGCCAAGTTCCGGGTGGGAGACCTGCGCGACCTGCCGGCGTCGGACGGCGAGTTCGGCGCCGTGGTGGCCCTGTACTCGCTGATCCACCTGGTGCCCGCAGAGCTGCCGGTGGCGATGGGGGAGATGCGTCGGGTGGTGGTGCCGGGCGGCCTGCTGCTCGCATCGTTCCATCTCGGTGAGGAGGTCCGCCACGTCACCGACTGGTGGGGTCACGGCGTGGACCTCGACTTCCGCTTCCTGGAGACCGCAGCGGTGGCCGGCCACCTGGAGTCGGCGGGGATGGTGGTGGAGGCCGTCGTGGAGCGGGCCCCCTACGCCCAGGAGGTGAGCACCCGCCGCGCCTACGTCGTCGCCCGGCGCCCGCTGACCGGCGACGCCGCGCCGGTGAGTGCTGGCGGCGGGGCCCGGCCCTAGGCTCGCCCACGTGCTCGCGTTGGTGGTCGCCGCCATCGCCGTCGGCCTGGACAACTTTGGCGCCGCCATCGGCATCGGAACGGCACACGGAGGCGCCCGCTACCGCTGGCAGGTGGCGGTCGTGTTCGGGGTCTTCGAGGCGGGGATGCCGTTGCTCGGCATGGTGGCGGGCAAGGCCGTCGCCGGCCATGTCGCCGGCGTCGCCCCGGTGATCGGCGGCATTGCCGTCGGCCTCATGGGTGTGGCCAGTGTGGTCGAGACGCTCCGGCACCGCGAGGAGGAGGCCCGCCCGGCGCTGGGGTTGGGACGCCTGCTCGTGCTGGGCTTGGTGCTCAGCCTGGACAACCTGGCCGTCGGGTTCGCGCTGGGGTCTGTCAAGGTCGGTCTGGCTGTCGTGGTCATCGTCATCGGGGCCGTCAGCGTGGCCCTCTCGTTGCTCGGCCTGGAGCTGGGCGGCAGGCTCGGAGCGCGAGTCGGCGAGCGGGGCGAGCTGGTCGGCGGCGTCGCCCTCATGGCGGTGGGGGTGATCATCGGGCTGGGCATCTCGTGACACCCGGCGGGGGGATGGTGAACCCTCGGTCGCGCTCGGCCGCTGCTACCAGGCGTCGGGGACCGTCGGGGAGCGGGGCAGCCGGCGCAGGGCGACGGCCACGATGGTGGCTGCATCGGCATCGGGCGAGTCGAGGGCCAGCATGAGCCGGCGGGCGCCGGCCAGCGCGCTCTCGTGGCGGGCCGCCCATCCGACCATGGGATCGGCAGGCTCGCCGCCGCCCCGCAGCACCTCCACCACCGTCTGGACCCGCCAGTCGGCAAGGTCGTCGCGGGTGGCCCGGATCAGCCACGACCGCCAGCGATTGGCCGACGCCGCCTGGGCGAGGGCGCGTACCATGCGCTCCGTGCCCGCCCCCTCGTCCACCAGGTTGAACGCGGTGGTCACGGTGGATACGCCCTGTCCGGTGGCCCGCACCGCAGGACCGATCTCGCCCACCCGGGCTCGCTGGGCCGCGGCGAGCCACCGCTCGGCCGTCGGTCGGTCCACGCCCACCGCCACAAGCTCGTTGACGGCCGCCTCGGGGACGGGGGTCCCCGCCAGGGCGGCTACCAGGGGTGCATCCTCGGCCACCACGGCGCTCGGGCGGCCGATGTCCCGGTGGCGAAGGTACGTGCGGGCCAGCGTGGCGACGGCATCGCCCATCACGGCGTGGAGCCGGGCATCGGCGTCCGCCGGGAGCTCGCTCCAGCGCTCGTCCAGCTCTGCCCACAGGTCGGCGGCGCCAAGCACCTCGCGCGCCGCCCAGAAGGCGGCCGCCACGTCGGCAACGCCCCTGCCGAGCTCCGCCGCGGTCTCGTGCGCCCACACGATGCCCAGGCGGTCCACGATCTCGGCCGACAGCTCGGTGGCCAGCAGTTGGTCGTACAGGCGGTGCCGGCCGACCAAGTCGCCGAACTCCCGGCGGACCGCCCGGGGGAAGTACGCCGAGACGGTCTCGGCGAGCGACGGGTCGGCGAGGAACGGCGCCTGCTCGATTGCCGCGCCCAGGTCGGACTTGGCATAGGCCAGCAGGACGGCCAGCTCGGGGCGGATCATGCCGGCACCGGCGCCCCGCCGCACCGCCAGCTCCTTGGCATCCGGCAGCTCCTCCACGGCCCGGTCCACCCGGCCGGATGCATCGAGGGCGTCGATGAGCGCGGCGTAGGCGTCGAGCTGGCCGGCGCTGTCAGGGACCGCCCGGTTGAGGGCTGCGACGCTGTGGTCGACCTGGCGGAGCACCGCGTCGGCCACCTCGGCCTCGGCCGCCATCAACTGGTCGTCGCGCCCGGCCAGATCCAGGCGCCCGCCCTCGATGGCCATCGCGAGAAGGATCTTGAGGTTGACCTCCCGGTCGGACGTGGCGACGCCGGCGGCGTTGTCGATGAAGTCCGTGTTGATGCGCCCGCCGCGCCTCGAGTACCGGATGCGGGCTCGCTGCGTCAGACCCAGGTTGCCCCCCTCACCCACCACACGGGCCCGGATCCGGTCGGCCGTCACCCGGACCTCGTCGTTGGCGCGGTCGCCGACCACCGCGTCGCTTTCGTCGGCGGCCTTGACGAACGTCCCGACGCCCCCGAACCACAGCAGGTCGACCGGCGCTTCGAGGATGGCGGTGATGAGCTCGGGTGGGGTCATGTGGTCCCGGTCCACGCCCAGGGCGCGCCGCGCCGCGGGGTCCAGCGACACCTCCTTGGCCTCCCGCGACCAGACGCCCCCCCCGGGCGACAGCAGGTCCCGTGTGTAGTCGTCCCAGCTCGACCGGGGCATGCCGAACAGCCGAGCCCGCTCGGCGAAAGACGACGCCGGGTCCGGGTCCGGGTCCAAGAAGACGTGACGGTGGTCGAAGGCGGCCACCAGGCGGATGGACTCGCTGCAGAGCATGCCGTTGCCGAAGACGTCGCCGGACATGTCGCCGACGCCGGCCACGCGGAAGGGCTCGCGCTGGACGTCCACCCCCAGCTGGTGGAAGTGGCGTCGCACGCTCACCCAGCCGCCGCGGGCGGTGATGCCCATGGCCTTGTGGTTGTAGCCGTGGCTGCCGCCCGAGGCGAAGGCGTCGCCGAGCCAGAATCCCCGCTCGGCGCTCAGCTCATTGGCAAGGTCGGACAGGGCGGCGGTGCCCTTGTCCGCGGCCACCACCAGGTAGGGGTCGTTGCCGTCGGGGGCCAGGACGGCGGGAGGATGCTCCACCCGGTCGCCGGCGTAGTCGTCGGTGACGGCCAGGATCGACCGCACGAAGGTCGTGTAGGCGTCCCGGACGTCGTCGGGGCCGTGGAAGGGCACGGTCCTGCACACGAACCCGCCCTTGGCCCCGGTGGGCACGATGACCGCGTTCTTCTTGACCTGGGCCACCATCAGGTCCAGGACCTCGGTGCGGAAGTCCTCGGGGCGCTCGCTCCAGCGGAGCCCGCCCCGGGCCACCAGTCCTGCACGCAGGTGGATCCCCTCTACCCGGGGGGCGTGCACCCAGGTCTCGACCCGCGGCAGCGGAGGCAAGAGGTGGGGCACGGCGGCGCTCTCGAGCTTGATGGTGATCGCCTCACCGGGCTGGCCGTCCGGCCCGCGCTGGAAGAAGGTGGTGCGCAACGTGGCATCGAGCAGCTGGAGGTAGACGCGCAGGGCGCGGTCGGCCCGAAGCTGGGGCACGCGTCCCAGCTCCGTCAGGCAGGCTGCCCGGGCGGCGGCCTCGCTCCCGCTCTGGTCCGGGTCGAACCGGGCGGTGAAGTAGCCGACCATCGCGCTGGCCACGGCGGGAAAGGCAAGGAGCGCCTCTTCGCATTCCGCCGGGGGGACGGCGGGGGAGCACTGGGACCAGTAATGGGTGTACGCCCGCAAGAGGGCGGCCTGGCGCCAGTCCAGCCCGGCCGACGCCACAAGTCCGTTGAGCTGGTCCACGTCGGTCCGTCCCCCCACGACGGCGTCCAGGGCCTCCACGAGACGCGGCCCGTCGGCCACGGGATCGAAGACCGCTGGGCCCGCCACCGCCTGGCGGGTCCGCTGCAGGTGGACGCCAAGGTCGTCGATGCAGGTGGGCGGTCCTTCCCGGAGCTCCAACCGGTGGGGCACGGACTCCTCCACCACCAGCCCGAAGCTCTCGAGCATGGGCAGCAGCGCCGTCAGCTCCACCGGCTGCTCGGCGAACCGGCGGATGTGGAAGCGCGATGCCGGCCGCGGCCGCACGGCGAACCGGTGATGACCGTTGGATGCCCGCTTGGCTGCCGCTTCCGCTGGCTCAGGCTGGGCAAAGAGGGCGAGGAGCTCCTCCACGTCCAGAGCGGCCTGATCAGACGTCGTCCGCTCCCGGTAGCTGGCCGGCGCCCGCGCCCCCAGCGCCTCTGCCAGGGCGCGTGCCTCGGGGCCGTCCCCGACCTTGGCCAGCAGCTGGGACGCCCAGGGATCGTCTCCCGGCCCTGGGTCCTGCCCGTGCGCCGCGCCGGTTGGGGACCCCACGGAGGGTCAGCTTCGCGCAGCCGCCCGGCGTGTGCGGGGCATGCCCGGCGAGCGCAGTGCACGGCATGGCCGCCGCGCGGCATGGGCGATACCCTCCGGTCCATGGCCGCCGACGAGCCCACCATCGTTGCCACCTCGGGCGGGTTCCGCCGGGGGGAGCGGACCGATCTCGCCTTCGCGCCGCTGGTCCTCCACGCCATCGAGCGCTCCGGGGTGAGCGGCCGCCGCCCCCGCCTCTGCTATGTGGGCACCGCCGGCGGCGACCAGCGGTGGTTCGGCGCGTTGGTGGACGAGGCGGCGCGGGCCGCGGGCATCGACGTCGTGCACCTGAACCTGTTCACCATGCCCCCGGTGGAGGACGTGGCCGGGATGGTGCTCGGCCAGGATGTCGTGTGGGTGGGCGGGGGCAGCGTCGCCAATCTCCTGGCGGTGTGGGCCGTTCACGGCATCGGGCCCATCATGCGCCGGGCCTGGCAAGCGGGCGTCGTGCTCTCGGGGGTGTCGGCAGGCTCACTCTGCTGGCACGTGGGGGGGACGACGGACTCGTTCGGACCCGAGCTCCGCCCGGTGACGGACGCTCTGGGGTTCCTGCCGTACGCCAACGGCGTGCACTACGACTCGGAACCCCGCCGCCGACCGCTCTTCGAGTCCCTGGTTGCCGACGGCACGCTGCCCGAGGGGTACGCCACGGACGACGGTGTCGGCCTCGTCTACCGGGGGATCGAGATGGTGGAGGCCGTCACCGAGGTCCGGGGCAAGGGCGCGTACGCCGTCCGGCGGGAGGGCGACAAGGCCGTGGAGGAGCGAATCGAACCGCGGGTTCTGCCCGGGGCGCTGTGAGCGACGGCACCCCCGGGGCGCGGTGCGTTCCGCGCCCCGGGGGTGCCTGCGTGCCCCTGAGGAAGCAATGAGGGTTCCGCTGCGGGTTGCCGGCTGGGTCCCGGACCTCGGCCCGCTGCGGGACCGGCGCTTCCGCCTCTTCTTCACCGGTCAAGCAGTATCGGCGCTGGGCGACGCGCTGATCCCGGTGGCGACCGCATTTGCCGTGCTCCGGATCGCCAGGGGCGGGTTTGCGCTCGGTGCCGTCCTCGCCACCCTGTGGGTCTGCCGGGCGCTGTCCTCGCCGGTCGGCGGGGTGGTGGCCGACCGCTACGACCGGGTGAGAGTCATGCTGGCTTCCGAGTGCGCACGCGCGGCTGCCGAAGGGTTCCTGGCCGTCGTCCTGCTGCTGGGCCACGGCCACCTTTGGGAGTTCCTCGCGTCGGTTGCTGTGTACGGACTTGCGAGCGGACTGTTCGGACCGGCGTCGATGGGCTTCCTGCAGAAGGCGGTTGCCGAGGAGCACCGACAGGTGGGCAACGCGGCTGTAGCAGTGTCACAGAGCGCAATTGCCGTTGTCGGGCCGGCCCTGTCGGGAGTAGTCGCCGCCCTCGGAGCGTATTTCGTCGTGTACGGAGCTGACGCCCTGACGTTCGTCTTCAGTGCCCTGTGCCTCATCCGTCTGGCCCGCCTCGTGGGGGTCGGACCAGCCGGGAACGGCGACGTCGGAGAACCCCCAGCCGTGGTGCAGGGAACGCCGGTCAGGCGGCTGCGCGACGAGCTCGGGCAGGGGTTGCAGGCCGTGCGAGGACATTCCTGGCTGTGGTTCGTGTTCAATGCGTCTGCCTTCACGAACCTGTGCATCGCCGTCTACTTCGTCCTGGGTCCGATCGTTGCGAAGTCGACGCTGGGTGGGGTGGCAGCGTGGGGCGGGATCGGCGCGAGCGCGGCATCGGGCGCTCTGGTCGGATCCGTCCTGGCACTGCGCGTGCGGCTCCGCAGCCGGCAGATTGGGGCCTATCTCGCCATGGGAGCGTGCGTACCCCTGCCGTTCGCCGCCCTCGCTTCGGGGAAATTGGTGCTCGTGGTCGTGGCGTCACTGCTCTCGGCGGCCAGCGTCTCGTTCGGGGTCGTCATGCTGGACACCGCGGTGCAGGGCTCGATCGAGCCGGACGTCATTGCCCGGGTCGATTCCCTGGACTCCCTCACGTCCTTCCTCCCGATGCCGGTGGGGTTGCTCAGCGCGGTTGCGGTCGCCTCCGCGCTGGGGATGCGATCCACGCTCGTCGGTCTGGCCTGCCTGGCGGCCGTGACCAACTTCCTGCCGCTCCTCTCCGCAGGCGTGCGCAACCTCGGCCGTTCCCGTCCGGAAAGGTGAACCTCCAACCCGGGACTGCGCCCTTCATCGGAATGCCGCGGCGATCGCGTTCAATGGGAGCTCGTAGATCGCCGGTGTTCCGCCATTTGACGTGAACCACACATTGCCGCTTGCATCGACGGCGTCGCTCGCAGGCACTTCTTGGCAGAGCTGGGGCCCGGATCTCACCGGTCCGACCGCGTTGCTGATCATCTTCGTTGTGCACGTTGGGTCGGGAAGTGTGAAGCTCGCAACCGAGCCACCGGACGACTGGACGACGTCGAATCCCGAGACGGTTGCTACCACCATGCGCCCACCGCCCAGCGGAACCGGCGTCTGCCCCACCTGGAGTGCCGCCCCAGGGATCGCACCGCGCTCAACCACGCTGAAGTTACCCACATCTGCCTTCTGCGCTGTGGTTGCCACATCGAGGAACTGCACTGCGTGCTGGTTCTGCACAACCCCGCAGGATCCACTCATGCAGCCGAAGCCGGAGCTCGGCAGCGCAACGGAGCTGCTGATGGTTCCGTTGATCGTCAACGTGATCATCGAGCGACTATCGGCCGTCACAACAAGTGTTCCCGCTGGGAGAACGTTCAACGATGTCGGCACGTCGACCGCCGGCAGGTCCACCTGAGCGAATTGGCCGCTTACGGGATTAAAAATCAGCAGAATGGACGAAAAGGTCACCGTGATCGCGATCTCCCCGTCGGCCTCGCTGACGACCGCGCTGATGGCGTGCGTACTGAACAATCGTGGTGGCTGCCCGGGACCACCACCCGGCCCACCAACAAGGGCGGGGTCTGTCGGCAGCTGAGGGATGTGGATTCGCTGCACAGCTCCGCTGGAGGGGTTGAGCCGGACGAGTGTGCTCTGTACTCCCGCCCATACTGTCCCGGCGGAATCAAGAGTGAGGCTGGCCTGGTTGCCGAACGGAAGCGGATCGGATGATGTGGCGAACGGGTAGGTCGAAAGATGCCGGCTGATGGCGTCCCAATGGAATATCGCCTCGCGCGACTTGCTGCCAGCGATGAACCATACGCCGGCACCAGCAGGGTCGCCCACCAATGCCAGCGGCTCCCCGTATCCCGGTAGCGTTATCGGCGTTTGTAACAGCGCCGACGACGTTCGGATACGGCGCAGTCGGGCGTGATGACGCACAGCTTGTGAGGTCCTCGAATGAGCCGCGGGAGAACGTTGGCCCATTGTTGATCGTAGAAAAATTAAGCCTACTAAGAGGAGCGCGAAAGCGCAAACAACCGGCAAGAAATGGTGAGGTCTGAAGGAGCGCATGGTCATTGGTCAGCCCCAGGTGATGAATCTATCGTGTCCGTCTACTGTACGCGGTGTCAGATTGAGTGGTGGATACGGACCATGAGTTTGGCTCGCGGTCCAGGCAGACCATGTTTTTCCATTGGCAGATTGCTGCAGTACTCGTGTTGTATTATATCCGAAGTACTGGTATGGTCTCAATGTTGGGTAGCCCACATGGTTTTCAGCGAACTCGGTCTGCGCGTACAGCGTAGATAGGGCGGGGCACTCGGGAAAGTACGCAGTGCCGATCCTATAGAAGGTCGAACCATTGTATATCCACCCTGTGATAATGCCTTCACCGCTGCTATTGCAACCAGCACCATAGTTGTAGATACTGTAGAAGTCGGTCTGCGCCAACGGTATGGTAGGGTATGCACCGCAATGGTACGCGTTGACGTCGGATTCCTCGACGTATGCTTCGATTCCTGTTGAATGACAAGCACTAATGCCAGGAGATCCCGTATAGCCGAGTTCATTTCCTACTTGTATCCAACAGCTACCCTGCCCACTGCATGTGCCATTAAACTGCATGTCGACATAGTTCAATATGTGGCTCTCTGTCGAATTGCTTACGATTTCAGTGTCGACGCTGATATCTGCTGCGACTCCTAGCCATTGTCCAGAAGATACCTTTCCGGCATACTGATAAGAGGCTCCCGACGGCCCGACGGCCCCGCTCTCTGTAGGGTTGATAGCTGATAGCAAGGAAGCCTGAAGACTGAACACGAAAAGGATCATTGCCGCGTGAAGAAGACGAACCGGTCCACTTGACGACTGCAGGATTCGCCCTGCTTCGAGCTTCGGATAGCGCCTCACTACGGCTCGCCTCCTCCCTCAGGGTGCCCTGCCCCTCGACGGTGGCGGTCCCATCGGCGAAGGCTGCACCCTGTCCGCAGTTGTACGCCCCATGGCGAAAGGTGTCAACACTCCGACGCTACCTGGGGCTACCTGGGCTGATGTGCATCAGGCACCGAGGGAGCGTCGTGCCGTCGCTTGGCACTGAGCGCTCGGCGTTGAGAGTCGGTGAGTTCCGCGGTCGGTGCACGGTCCCGGTCCGTGGTCGAGGGTGCCACCGAGCGGGTGTGCGTCGGACCATCTACGCCGCTCTCTACGCTGGCGCACTCGGGAAGTTTGACGCCGCGGTGGACATCAACCTCGGGGAAGGAGGTCCTTGGATGCCAGTGCGATCCCGTGTCCCCAGGCGGCGAGCTGGTTCAGGGGCAGGTATGCCCTGCCCGACTTCGTGTGGTTGTCCTGCGGCGAGGCGAGGAACCGTTCCCGGCCGTTCGGACCGATGAAGTAGATGATGGACGAGTGGATGGTGTCCTTGGTGGGACCGCGGGAGATGACGGCGATGCCGTACTGCTTCCATATGGCTGCGAGCGTGGGGTACGGCCCGGTGAAGAAGCGCCAGGTGGGTATGGCATCGAGCCCGTGGGCGGAAGAGAACGTGGCGACGTCCTTGACGGTCAGGGCGTAGCGGTTCACGTTGACCGCCAGGAACACGACGTTGCGACCGGCCTTCCCGAGATCGTGGTAGGCGTCTACGAATTCCTGCGAGACGATGGGGCAGATGTCGGTGCAATGCGGGTCCATGAACTCGAGAACGACGGGGTGGCCCCGGAAGCTCGAAAGGGACAGGGTCTGCCCGTTCTGGTCCGTCAGGGTGAAGTTGGGCGCGGCGGTGGACGGCAGCGCATCGATGCCCATGAGGTTGGCGAGCGGCGTGGAGATGTTGGGCGGGATCCCAGCCGCCCGGATTGAGGCGCCAGAGCCCGCTGTGCTGTGTGCGTTCCGGTAGTGGATCCCGAAGGCGACGAAGCCCGCACCCACAACGACGAGCATCGCGGTCAGAAGGACGAACAGTCCACGGCGCGGGGGCCTACGAACTGGTGCTTGCGCCCGCCCAGCCGGCAGTTCCGCACTGGTGGCAGTTTCCGAGACGCTCATGAGGAGACCCTTCTCGTGACGACGGGGCGAAGCGCGCTCTCCGACCAAGGTCCGCCATGCTGCGGACCATACCTGACGTCTGCCCTTGCTGGAGGGCCCGCGGCGCGTTGATCGGGTGCTTGGTCGCGATGTCGGGAAGTTTACCCGTCTCCCTGGGCGCCCGGATGGCGGCCTGAGCTGGTCTCGGTCCTGCTCAGCCGGCAACCGCATCGTGCCATTTCTCCCTACACTGCGGAGCGGCCAGCGCGAGCGAGGAGCTGGAGATGCCCGACCGGGACGTGACCGCGTGCTGCTGGAAGGACGGTTGGAGTGACCGAAAGCGATCAAGGATCTCTGGACGCTTCCGATGACGGCGCGTACGAGGGCGGCGAGCAGCCCCCTCGCCTGTGGATCCCGATCGTCGCCTTGATCACGGTCATCGTGCTTGCCGGCATCTTTCTCGGACTATGGCTTACGCGTGGCTCGGCCACGAATGCATCGTCGGGTCCCGAAGGCGTTCCGATAGAGAACGCGCCCAACCTTGCCTCGGCAGCATCGACCTTGTCCGGAGCGCCTGTTGACGGGATCACGTGCCGGACCAGCTCTCAGCAGGTGGTAAAGGAGCACCTCCACGTGCATGTGGTGATCTTCGTGCGCGGCAAGGAGGAACGGATTCCGGCCGGAGCCGGTATCGCGGCCCCGCGGCTCGATGAGCACTTTTCCGACGGGTTGTTCGTCGACAATTCGTTCAAGGGATGTCTGTACTGGCTGCATGTCCATGCGAACGACGGGATCATCCATGTGGAATCGCCCTATGTGCGCGTGTTCACGCTGGGCCAGTTCTTCGACGTCTGGCATCAGCCACTGGGCCCGGACCGGGTCGGGCCAGCGACCGGCAAGGTCGTCGCCTACGAAAATGGCAAGCGGTTCGGGGGGAATCCCCGTGACATACCCCTGTCGGCACAGGCTGTCATACAGATCGACGTCGGGCAGCCGGTCGTCCCCTTCCAGCCCGTGCAGTTCAACGTGAAGGGACTCTGCGGATCCGGGACCCGGGGCTGCGCTGCCGGTTCCTGACCCGCATCCGACCCCGGCTGGCGGGGATGTTCGTCCCCTTCGGACCGCTCGGGCGCGGTAGGTTGCTCGCAGCCGAACGGTCGGGGGCCGTAGCTCAGTGGTGAGAGCAGGGGACTCATAATCCCTGGGTCGTGGGTTCGATCCCCACCGGCCCCACGTCGGAGGTCTTCACCTTTCGGTGAGGACCCAGTTCACGTTTCGAGCCGACGTGATCGTGCCACGAGGCTGTGACGCGCTTTGTTGCTGAGGATCGGGGTCGACGCAACGGCAGCTTCGGTTTTGCGCCGTTGCCCGGGCGTGCCGCAGCGGCGGTAGCCGACGTTTCCGCGGAGACGCGCCTTTGATTACGGCGGTGCGTTGGCGGCGCCGGCGAGAGCGGCGATGGTGGTGCGCCTGCGCCGGCGAGTGCGTGGTGGCCGTCCGGCAGCCGCTCTGCGCTC
>DAHUZE010000026.1 GCA_027306755.1 Acidimicrobiaceae bacterium
AGCCCGGTTCCGCCACCGCCGGCCGGAGCCGCCGAAGCTTCCGACCATCGCCTGGATCAACGAACCCATCACCGCAGAGGAGGCTGCACAGAAGGCGTCGTAGGAAGGTGTCTCAAATCGCTTGACAGGTTCCGGGCCGCCGCGCCGCGGAGCGGTTGCCGGTTCCAGCGCGCACTTCGATCTCCCAGCGTCCCATGACCCCAGGGGCCACGCCCGAGCGCGTGTTACCTGGTCAGAGACTCAATTTGGCCCGCTTACAAGAGTTAGCATGTCACCAAACGCGGTTTCCTGGCGACTTTCTACGCGGTTCCACACGTGATGTGATTCGCGCTTTGTGTCGCCACCCTCAGCCGCGAACTGCTTCCCCTACGTCTGCAAGGAGCCCCCAACCGGGGAATCCACAAGATGGACGCTGCACTCTTGCGCTGTTCCAGGTGATGGCCGGTCAACCGGACGTGCGGCTCCTCGGGACCGTCACCGATCACAGCGGCCAGCGCGGTGTGGGGCTGGCACTCGGGGGGCCCGCCAGCTCAGGGGGCTCACGGCAGCCCGTGGAGGTCGTCGTCGATCCCGGGCGGGGTCAGATCCTAGAAGCCGACTACGCACTCCCGTCGTCCACGGTGCCGGCGGTGGCGTCGGTGGGCGTCGCCAGCGTGGGACCCTTGTGGACCGATGTCGTAGCCAGTGGGATCGTGAGGGCAAGGACGGCAACGGTCCCGACCAGCCCATCCCGCCGCATCGGCACCCAAATGAGCCGCGTGTCGTCGGGGGACCTGATGCGGCTCGCCGCGGGCGGCCAAGCTGAGCGCCTTCCCGGGGAGCGCGCTACACAGGAACCTGGCTTTGGTCGCCGCCCGCCGCCCGGAGCGACGCTCCCACGTGCTCGAGAACGGCAGCGGTGCCCTCGCGCAGGCCGGTGGTGGGGGACCACCCGAGCTGCGCTTCCGCCATGGACGGATCGAGCGCGTTGCGCATGAGCTCGCCCGGGCGTGCCGGGGCCGACAGGGCGGCGGCATCGCTCCCCGCCGCCGCGGCCATGGTGGCGTACAGCTCGTTGACCGAGGTCTCGCGTCCCGTTCCGATGTTGCAGACCATGTTGGTACCACGCGTGGACGCACGTATGAAGGCGTCCACCACATCGTCCACGTAGACGTAATCGCGGGTCTGTTCACCGTTGCCGTAGATGGTGACGGGCCTTCCCGACGTCAGGCGCTCGGCAAAGATGGCCACCACGCCGGCCTCCCCGTGCGGGTCCTGCCTCGGGCCGTAGACGTTGGCGAGGGCCAGCGCCGAGTAGGCGAGCCCGTGGAGCTCCTGGTACGCCACCAGGTAGTCCAGTGCGCACTTCTTCGAGACGCCGTAGGGTGACAGGGGACGGTGGGGGTGGGTTTCGTGAACGGGAAGGCTGGCGGCGTCCACGTCGCCGTAGAGGGTGCCGCCGCTGGCGGCGTACACGATCCGGGAGGTTCCCGCTGCTCGCGCTCCTTCGAGCACGTGCAGGCTGCCCAGCACGTTGATGGCGGCGTCCAGCGCCGGGCGGTCGACCGACACGCGGACGTCGATCTGCGCTGCCAGGTGGAAGATGACCTCGGGCCGTCGGTCCGCCACCAGGTCCACGGTCCGCGATGTGCGGATGTCCAACTCATCGACGGTAAGCCGCGGCCCGGCGACGGCTCGCGCTCTGGTGAGGTTGGTGAGCCTCCCGGTCGTGAGATCGTCAACCACGCTGACGTCATGGCCCTCGCCGAGGAGCCGGTCCACGAGCGTGGACCCGATGAAACCGGCGCCTCCGGTGACCATCGCCCGCATGCGCGCCCTCCTTCCGGTCGACTGGTCCGTGCCCTACCCCCGAGGGCCCCTTCCGACCCCTCCCACCGACAGCGCATCCGCGCCCTTGGCGGCGGAGCGTGCCAGGCTGCTCGAGCACTCGCACGAACAGGCCCACGACTGTCCGAGGGCCGACGAGGACCACCTCGGACTCCGGAGTAGACGTGAAGCGCACATCGTCATCACCGCCCCGCGGCCGCCGTCCGGCGATCCTGTTGGTTGTCACGGCGCTCGTTCTTCTCGCAGCCCTCGTTGCAGTACTGGGCGCAGCAGCAGGGACGTCCGAACAGGATCCGGCCGGCGGGCACCGGCACGGCCAGCGCGGAGCGGCGGCGGTGGAGACCGCCGCGTCACCGACGACCGCATGCAACGAGCGCTCCCTCCTGCCCGCCTACTTCTATCCGGGCCCGGCGTGGGACGCGGCACTGGCGTCGGCAACCGGGGGCTCGACGATCATCGTCAACCCTGCCAGCGGACCGGGTGCGGCGTTCGACCCCAACTACGCCCGCGTGGTGGCTGCCGCCCAGGCCAAGGGTGCGGTGCTCTACGGCTACGTGGACACGAAGTACGCAACGGTGCCTCTGGCGACACTCCAGCGGCAGGTGCAGGACTACCGGTCCTGGTACGGCATCGGCAACATCTTCTTTGACGATGCGTCGAGCCAGAGCGCCGCCGTCGGGTATTACGCCTCGGCGAGCCAGATGGTCAAAAGTGCCGCCCCGGGTGCCTCCGTCATGCTCAACCCCGGTGATTACCCGAGCTCCCAGTACGCGACCCTGGGGGACATCTTGGTGATCTTCGAGGGGACCTTCCAGCAGCTGCAGGCGAGCACGCCACCGGCCTGGCTCGCCCAGTACCCCGCAACACAGTTTGCCGCACTGGTCAACGACGTCCCTGCCACAGCCGTCGGGACGGCGCTGGCCCTGGCCGGCGCTGACCACGCCGCCTACGTCTACGCGACCCCGCAAACGGTGTCCAGCACACTGTACGAGCAGGTGCCGTCGTACTGGGGCGCCGAGCTGGCCTCCCTGGCGACCGGCTGCCGCTCCTCGGGGGGCATCGCCGGTGCGGGCTACTGGGAGGTGGCCTCCGACGGCGGCATCTTCGCCTTCGGGGCGGCCCGGTTCGACGGGTCCATGGGCGCCACGCACCTGAACGCCCCGATCGTCGGCATGGGCTGAGGGGGCCGCGCCGCCCACCCCGGCTAGTCCGGCTCGAGGCCCGACGCGGCGGCCCTGCCACGCGCTGGGCTAGCCGTTCGAGGAGCGGCCGTCAAGGAAATTTAATGTTCTCGGGTCCCCGATGCGTAATCCCTGGAGCACACCCGTTGCGAGGCCGCCGGCGGGTGAGCAGGGGCTCGCTGATGCGGTCGAACCAGCGCGGAACGCCTTTAGCGTTAGGCCGACAACATCGCGGGTGAAGCATCATTCCCTGGGGGAGATCTGGTCGCCCATGGCCCCAGGGGAAGCGAGTGGCGAAACCGGCACCCGCCGTTC
>DAHUZE010000047.1 GCA_027306755.1 Acidimicrobiaceae bacterium
CAAAGAACCGCTGCCGGCTGATGTTCCAGTCGCTGTTGAGGCCCTCGACCCAGGCCCGGTACCGGTGGCGCATGAACGGCGGGTGCCAGTGCAGCTCCTCGCCTCTCGCCAGCAGCCGGTCCCGCATGTCCAGGGTCCGGACGAACCACTGCCGGGATGAGACGATCTCCAGGGGTCGCTCGCCCCGCTCGTAGAACTTGACGGGGTGGGTGACCGCCCTGGGCTCGCCCTGGAGCGCCCCGGCCTCGGCCAGCATGCCCACGATGCGGGCCTGCGCCTGGCGGACCGTCCGGCCTGCCAGCTCCCCGTACGCGGCCAGGGCGGCCGCCGGGTCCTCGGACTCCCACCCGGGCGCTCCCCACGCCACGGGCTCCAGGCGCCCGTCGCGGCCGACGAGGGTGCGGGTCGGCAGGTCCATCTCCCGCCACCACAGGACATCCGTCGTGTCCCCGAAGGTGCAGATCATGGCGATGCCGGTTCCCTTGTCCGGCTCGGCCCGCTCGTGGGTCACCACCGGCACCCTCACCCCGAAGAGCGGGGTCACCACCTCCCGCCCGACGAGATCGCGGTAACGGGCGTCGTCGGGATGGGCGACCAGGGCGACGCAGGCCGGAAGGAGCTCGGGGCGGGTGGTCTCGATGTCCACGTACTGCGGGGCGCCGGGGCTGCCCACAGCCCCGGTCCCTTCGCCTGCATCGGGGGGGCCGCCCGCGGCGCCGGGCGCCAGCGTGAAGCGGATGCGGTGGTAGGCGCCCGGGCGCTCGCGGTCCTCCAGCTCCGCCTGGGATACCGCGGTGCGGACGTCCACGTCCCAGAGGGTGGGTGCCTCGTGCTGGTAGGCCTGGCCCCGGTCGAGCATCCGCAGGAAGCTGCGCTGCGAAGCCCGCCGCGAGCGCTCGTCGATGGTGGAGTAGCTGTAGGACCAGTCGACGGACAGCCCGACCGTCCGCCAGACGTGCTCGAAGGCCCGCTCGTCCTCTGCCGTCAGGCGCTGGCAGAGCTCCACGAAATTGGGCCGGGAGATCGGCAGAGCCTGCTCGGGCGGCCGGGCGGGCGGCTCGAAGCCCGGGTCGTACGGCATCTCCGGCTCGCAGCGCACTCCGAAGTAGTTCTGGACCCGGCGCTCGGTGGGCAGCCCGTTGTCGTCCCATCCCATGGGATAGAGGACGTGGCGCCCCCGCATCCGCTGGAATCGTGCGACGACATCGGTGTGCGTATAGGAGAGGACGTGGCCGATGTGCAGCGAGCCCGAGACCGTGGGTGGGGGGGTATCGATGGCGAAGACCGCCTCCCGCGGCGCCGACCGGTCGAACCGGTAGGTCGCCTGCGCTTCCCAGATGCCCGACCACTTGTGCTCCAGCCCGTCGATCGTGGGCTTGTCCGGCACCCGCGGGGCGGCCAGGGGGCCGGATGCGACGGTCCGGTGGTCGGGGGCGGCTGTGGACATGTCCGCGTTACCGTACCTTCATGTTGCGGCTGCACGACACGGCAACGGCTTCGGTCCGCCCATTGATCCTGCGCGACGCGGGGGAGGTGTCGCTGTACGTGTGCGGCCCCACGGTCTCCGGTGAGCCGCACATCGGCCACGGGCGCCTCACGCTGGTGTTCGACGTCCTGCGGCGGTACCTGGCCTTCGGCGGCCTGCGGGTGCACCACGTCAGCAACGTGACCGACGTGGACGACAAGATCATCGAGCGCGCCGCACGCGTGGGCCGCTCTCCCGAAGCGGTCGCCACGGAGCACGAGGGGCAGTGGTGGGCGGCGATGGACGCCCTGGGGGCCCTGCGACCCACCGCCGTCCCCCACGCCACTGACTACGTGGCCGGCATGGTGGCTCTGGTGGCCGAGCTGGTCGAGCGGGGCTCGGCGTACGAGATCGCCGACGGGGTCTACATGCGCGTGGACGCCGTTGCCGACTACGGCCTGCTGGCCCACCAGTCCCTGCAGTCCCTACGGTCCGGCGCCCGCGTGGAGGCGGTGGAGGGCAAGCGCTCGCCCCTCGACTTCGCCCTGTGGAAGAAGGCGAAGCCCGGTGAGCCCCAGTGGGACTCCCCGTGGGGCCCGGGCCGGCCCGGCTGGCACACCGAGTGCGTGGTGATGTCGCTGGACCTGCTCGGTGAGGGCTTCGACCTCCACGGTGGCGGCCAGGACCTGATGTTCCCTCACCACGAGAACGAGCGAGCCCAGGCCGTTGCCGACGGCAAGGCCTTCGCCCGGCACTGGGTGCACAACGGCTGGGTGGCTGTGGGCGGGGAGAAGATGTCGAAGTCCCTGGGCAACTTCACCACCATCGCTGATCTGCTCGCGGCCCACGATCCACGTGCCTACCGGCTCCTGGTGCTCCGGGCCCACTACCGCTCTCCGATCGAGGTGACGCCGGCAACGGTCGCCGACGCCGGCAAGGCGCTCGAGCGCCTGGACGGTCTCGCCCGGCGGCTCTCGGTGCCCGATCCCGTCGGCGACGCCCGGGGCGCCGAGGTGGTGCGCGGCCGGGCGCTGGCCGCCGCGCCGTCCGGTGTCGACGAGGCCGCGGTCGACACCTTCTGCGCTCGCATGGACGACGACTTGGACACCCCGGCGGCCATGGCGGGCGTGTTCGAGCTCGTGACCCGGGCACACGTGGCAGCCGACCGGGGCGACGGTGCGGAGGCCGCCCGCCTGGGCGCGACGGTGGCTGTCCTGTGCGGCGCGGTCGGGTTGCGGCTGCTGGGGGGCGACACCGACGTGGACGCCGCAACCAACGGGCTCGTGGCCGAGCGCGATGCAGCCCGCCGGGCCCGGGACTTCGCCCGCGCCGACGTCATCCGGGACGAGCTGAGCGCCGCCGGCTGGGTGGTGGAGGACGGCCCGGATGGAACGGTCGTGCACCGCTGAGGGCGTCCGGTCCGGTGGCGGGGGAGAGGGAATCCGTGCAGCCCTCAACATCCTGCTAGCGTCCCATCGTCAACGGGCCCGGCGGACTTCGCGCCGGAGCACCGGAGGCGGGGGGCTGGATGCCCCTGCTTGCACAGGCAGCAATGAAGCAGGAATGAAAGGGGATCGCCACCGTGGCATCGGGGACGGTCAAGTGGTTCAACGCGGAGAAGGGCTACGGGTTCATCTCGCAGCCCGATGGGGGGGCTGACGTGTTCGTCCACCACACCGCGATCCAGATGAACGGGTACCGCGTGCTCGAAGAGGGCCAAGCGGTCGAGTTCGACGTGGACGAGGGTCCGAAGGGCCTGATGGCAAAGGACGTGCGCCCAGCGCAGGCTTGACAGCTGAACCTTCCCGGTCAGCCGGGAACCCGGCACCGGCCGATCGCCGGTTCCGGCCGCCGGTGACCGTCCGCTCCGATCCAGTCGTGCCGTTCTCGTGGCGCGCCCGATCGCCGGGCGGCACTGCGCCGCCAAGGCGTCGCCACCGCGCGCCAAGGCGCCGAGCCACGGTGTCGCCGCGCTTGGTTACCGTCGAGTAATATCGGGTAGATCGCCGCGTGACGCACGGCCAGCCAGCGCCGCCCGAGCCTGAAGGGAAGCAGACGATGGGTGACTTCTCACTCGAGCTGAACGAGGACCAGCTGCAGATCCAGAAATGGGTGCACGACTTTGCCGAGAACGTCGTGCGGCCCGCTGGGCACGAGTGGGACGAGCGTGAAGAGACGCCGTGGCCCATCATCGAAGAGGCGGCCAGGATCGGGCTGTACTCGTTCGACTTTGTCGCCAACTGCTTCCTCGACCCGACCGGCCTGCAGATGGCGCTGGTGAACGAGGAGATGCGCTGGGGCGATGCCGGGATCGCCCTGGCGATCTTCGGGTCCACCCTGGCCGTCGCCGGCATCTACGGCAACGGGACGCCCGAGCAGCACGCCGAGTGGATCCCCCAGTGCTTCGGGACGCCCGACAAGATCAAGCTGGCCGCCTTCGGCGTGTCCGAGCCCGACGCCGGATCCGACGTGTCGTCCCTCACGTCGCGGGCGGTCTACGACGAGGCCAAGGACGAGTGGGTCCTCAACGGCACCAAGACCTGGATCACCAACGGGGGGATCGCCAACACCCACGTGCTCGTCGTGTCCGTCGACCCTTCCCTCGGCAGCCGTGGCCATGCGAGCTTCGTGGTCCCCGAGGGGACGAAGGGCATCAGCCAGGGCCAGAAGTTCAAGAAGATGGGCATCCGGGCCTCGCACACCGCCGAGGTCGTCCTGGACGACTGCCGCGTGCCCGGCCGGTGCCTGCTCGGCGGGAAGGACCGGCTCGAAGAGCGGCTGGCCCGGGCCCGCGAGGGGAAGCGCACCTCGTCCCAGGCGGCGATGTCCACCTTTGAGGCCTCCCGGCCGCTGGTGGGCGCTCAGGCGGTGGGGATCGCCCGGGCGGCCCACGAGTACGCCCTCGAGTACGCCAAGCAGCGCCGGCAGTTCGGGCGCACGATCATCGAGAACCAGGCGATCGCCTTCAAGCTGGCCGACATGCAGATGCGCACGGACGCAGCCCGGCTGCTCGTCTGGCGCGCCGCGTGGATGGCCGCCACCGCCAAGAAGTTCGAGTCCGGCGAGGGATCCCAGTCCAAGCTGTACGCCGGTGAGACCGCGGTGTGGGTGACCGAGCAGGCCATCCAGATCCTTGGCGGCTACGGCTACGTTCGGGAGTACCCGGTGGAGCGCTGGCACCGTGACGCCAAGATCTACACCATCTTCGAAGGAACCTCGGAGATCCAGAGGCTGGTGATCAGCCGGGCGATCTCGGGCGTGCACATCCAGTAGCCAGCGGCATCATCGGCGGCGTGGCCACCTTGCGCGAGCGCCGTCCCGCGGTGTGGCAGGTCCGGGTCTTCGCCGGCCGCAACACGGGCCAGGCGCTGGCCGGGCGCAGCGCAGCGGCCAGGCCGTAGGCGGTCATCGGTCGTCGACCTGCACGTCGAGTTCGGCGAGGGCTGATGCCAGGAGGGTCTCGGAGACGCTGATGTGCGCTTCGGTCGCTCGCAGCAGCAGTACGCGCTTCAACCTTTGGGTCGAGCCTGATCGACTCGACTGAGGAGGTTGTCGAGCCCGTGGGAGGCCCGGCGGCCACGCTGCGGCGCAAGATCTCCCCGACCCCGTCGCCCCGTCCGGCCTCGTCGGCCATGGCCTCGACCAGGGCGGTCGCAGGGCGTCCACCAACGAGCGAGGGACAGAGTCGCTGGATCACCTGCGGCTCAAGTCACGTCTGGCGTGTCGGTTGTGTTTACTTAGACGACGGTTGACGAGGTGGAGCGGTTCGCTGTCGATGACCTCGATGAGGACTGGCCATTCGAGGCGACCGACAGCTCGGCCACCTCTTCAAGCACCCAGGCCTCGGCCTGGAGGACGTCGGCGACGTGTGGTCGAGTGGCCCGCTGCTCTATCCGGCCAAGCCGCCAGCCCACTGGCTCATGGTTGGCGAGATCTCAGGACGCGTCTTGGTCGTGCCGCCGGCGCCGCCCCGGTCTGGAGACCGCAGCCGATGCCGTCCCATCGGCTGGTACGCCGCCGCCGAGCACCTCGCACGTCGCTATCGGGAGGACCGATGACTGACATGGCCGAAATGACCCCGGAGGAGGAGAACGCCTTCGACGCCGACGGCGACAACCAGGTGCCTGAGGGGCCGCCGGTGCGCCGTCGACCCAAGGTCAGCGAGGCAGTGCCGGTGCGCTTCCCCGAGGACCTCCTGCAACAGGTCCGTCACCGTGCCGCCGCCGATGACCGTTCGGTCTCCAACTGGATCCGTCGCGCGGTAGAACACGAGCTCGCTCGAGACCAGAACTGATGTCCGTGCAGTCGGGGGGTCGCTGGCGGGGGCGGCGACTGGCGGCCCCACATCGGCGAGTCGAGGTGAGACTGCGGCTCCGCAGCGCCGCCCGGGCCAGCTGCTGATCAGCACGAACAGGGCGTCCCCGAATGCGCCGCGGGTTCGCTGGGGCCTCACTTGCGCCCCCGGCTGCCTTGCAACGGCGGTGCTCCAGCACGGATAATGGCGCCATGGGGTTGGGGGATGACGGCTCGTCCAGGCGCTGACGCGCCGCGCGCCCGGTGGGTCCGGGCCGGGCTCCTCACGCTGAGCGGCCGGGCGCTCGGCCTGCTCTACATCGGGGGAGCGCTTTCGGGCATCGTGGCCATCGGCCTCCCGCACGGACTGCACTTCAACGTCCTCGCTGCGGTCGTCCTCTCCGTGCTGGCCCTGGGCGTCGGCACCTGGGCATGGTCCCGCCGGGAGCTGGGCCCTACGGCCACCCACGTGTTGCTGACGGTGGGTGTGGCCATGGTGTCGGCGGGCGTCTACTCGGGGCGGGGGGACGACGTCTCGATGAGCGCTGCCGTCCTCTACGTCGTTCTCGCGCTGGGCGCAGGGCTCTTCACCTCTCCGCGTGGCGTTGCGCTGCAGGTCGCGCTCATGGCCGCGGCGTACGGCGGCGTCCTTGCCGTCTCCGGCAACGGGGGCGCCTTCGCGGAATGGCTCTTCGTCATCGGAGCGGGGACGGTGGTCGCCTGGGTCACGGCCGTCAACCGTTCCCAGCTCGCCCGGCTGGCGCAGCTGGACCCGTTGACGGGGCTCTCCAACCGGGCCGGCCTGGACAGCGAGCTCGCCCGGGAGATGTCGAAATCGAAGCGGAGCGGGCGGTCTCTCATTGTGGCGGTGGTCGACCTGGACGACTTCAAGGCGCTCAACGACCGGCATGGCCACCTGGCCGGTGACCACGCGCTGGTGAGCCTGGTTGCCGCGTGGCGCCTCGGGCTCCGGGGGAGCGATCTGCTGGCCCGCTTCGGAGGAGACGAGTTCGTCATCGTGCTCCCCGAGACGTCGATGTGGGAGGCCACGCGGGTGCTCCGCCGTCTCCGCCATGAGAGCGCGTGCGCGTGGAGCGCGGGCGTCGCCGCGTGGGACGGGACGGAATCCCTGGACCGGCTCCTCGTCCGGGCGGACGGCGCCCTGTACCGGGCCAAGGGGCGGGCCCGGGGCTCCCGGGTGGCTCTGGGACGGCCCGACCCCGGGCTCGCCTCCCCGCTGCGGTCCACCGGGCTACGGTCCACCGGGCTGCGGTCCACCGGGCTGCGGTCCACCGGGCGCTGAGCTAAGCGGCCGGCGGCATCTCTCGGGCCCGACGGCCAGCGTTGCATCTCCGCATTCGGACACAACGGATGGGATGATCCCTGGCGAGCGCCGGCGCCGTGTCCGTGCCCTCGCAGCCCGTCGACGCAACCGAGAGAAGGGACCATCCATGAGTGACCAGCTGCCACGCATGTCGGCGTCCGTGTACCGCCACATGCGGAGCGCCATCAGCCTCAAGGGGATGCACAACGACATCAAGAAGGCCGACGGGGTCAACGCCAAGATCGCTGTCTTCCTCACCAACATGGTGGGGTCGATGTGGTGCGCGTACGTGTTCGCCGTGGTGGCGCTCCTAGGGTTGCCGGCGGCGCTCAAGCCGGGCGGAGAGGGCATCGTCGCGTGGATCGCCCAAACGTTCCTCCAGTTGGTCCTGCTGTCGGTGATCATGGTCGGGCAGAACGTGCAGAGCGTGGCCAGTGACGCCCGGGCCCAGCGGACCTACGACGACACCGTCACGATCCTGGACCGGCTCGACGTCCACACCACGGGGGGCCTCAAGGAGCTGGCGGACCGGTTGGACGAGCTGGCGGCCAGCCTGCGCCCACCGGCGGGCCCGGAAACGCTGCAGGCCTGAGGCCGCTCCGATCCGCCGAGCGCGCGATCATGGATCCGCGTGAGCGAGACCCCCGATCTGCCTCCACGTCCCTTCTCAGCCGCACCTGATGAGGTCGCGGCTCTGCTCGGCGCGCTGCACCGCAACCGGCGCACCTTCGCCTGGAAGACGGGGGGCTCGATGCGGACGCGGTGCGGTGCACCGTCGGGCCGTCCACGTTGACGACTGGGAGTGGACGCCCGCCACACCGGTCACGCCGACTTGATCCGCGAGTCGATCGACGGGCTGGTCGGCGAGGACGCGCCGCAGTAGCAGCGTACGCCGTCCTATGTGGAGGAACGCCTCCAGATAGCCACTACGATGCCCGGTGATGGTCCCTTCGCCCGCATCTCTTCCCGGCGGAGCCGCGCTCCGGGCCGATGCCGAACGGAACCGGCTGGCGCTGCTCGCCGCGGCACGCGAGGTCTTCGCCGTCCAAGGGGTCGAGGCGCCGCTGGAGGAGGTGGCGGCCCGGGCAGGCGTGGGAATCGCCACCTTGTACCGCCGCTTCCCGAACCGCCGGGCCCTGGTGGCGGCCGCCCTCGCGGACCAGCTGGCCCGGTACCTGGACATCGCCGACCATGCCCTGGCCGAGGAGGATCCCTGGCAGGGGTTCGCATGGTTCGTGCAACAGGTGTGCGCCCTGCAAGCGAACGACCGAGGGCTGGGCGATCTCCTCTTCATGGCGCTCCAGGAGGCAAAGGAGGTCGATCGCCTGCGCCGGCTGGCTCAAGCGAGGACGGCGGCGCTGATCGAGCGGGCGAAGATCGCCGGTAGCCTGCGACCGGACTTCGTCGAGGAGGACGTGCGCCTGCTGCTTCTCGGGCAGGCAGCCGTCGTCCGGGTGACGAGCAAGGACGCACCGGATGCCTGGAAGCGCTACGTGGCGCTCATGCTCGACGGTTTCCGCAACGAGAACCGTCCCGAGCTGCCCGGACCACCCACCAAGGCCCAGCTGGCCCGGGCCATGCGGCGGTTCGCCCAGGAGCGGGGATGCACCCAGCGCTCGGAGCGCACGCAGGCGAAGAGCGTGAAGGACCACGAGGCGACGAGCAAGCCCCCGAGTGGGGCCGGGTCGACCGACAACCACCCGCCTCGCCTCCGGGCGGGCACGAGATCATGAGGATGCCCAGTACGTGAACCATCCCGACCGATACAAGTGGATCGCCCTGTCGAACACCACGCTGGGCATGCTCATGGCGACGATCAACTCGTCGATCATCCTCATCGCCCTCCCCGACATCTTCCGGGGCATCAAGCTCACACCGCTCTCCCCGGGCAATACCAGCTACCTGCTGTGGATGCTGATGGGGTTCATGGTGTGCACCGCGGTCCTGCTCGTGACCTTCGGGCGCATCGGCGACATGTACGGCCGGGTCAAGATGTACACCCTGGGATTCGCGGTGTTCTCCGTGTTCTCCGTGCTCCTGTCACTCACGTGGCTCGACGGGAGCTCCGGTGCGCTGTGGCTCATCCTCATGCGCGTGGGGCAGGGCATCGGCGGCGCCATGGTGTTCGCCAACGCCGCTCCCATACTGACCGACGCGTTCCCGGCCGGCCAGCGCGGTCTGGCCCTGGGGATCAACAGCGTGGCCGCCATCGCCGGCTCCTTCATCGGGCTCGTACTCGGGGGCATCCTTGCCCCGGTCGACTGGCGCCTCGTCTTCTTGGTGTCCGTTCCCGTCGGGATCTTCGGCACGCTCTGGGCCCGCCTGAAGCTCCGCGAGCTCAGCTCCGGGAACGTGACGAAGATCGACTGGTGGGGAAACCTCACCTTTGCCGTGGGACTTGTCTCCGTGCTGGTGGGCATCACCTACGGGATCATCCCCTACGGGCACTCCACGATGGGTTGGACCAACCCGAAGGTCCTCGCTGCCCTCGGCATCGGCGTGGCTCTGCTTGTGGTATTCGGCGTGATCGAGCGCCGGGTCGCCCATCCAATGTTCAACATGAAGCTGTTCCGGATCCGTGCCTTCGCCTTCGGGAACCTCGCCACGCTCCTGGCTTCGGTGGGCCGTGGCGGCCTCATGTTCATCCTCATCATCTGGCTCCAGGGCATCTGGCTTCCCCAGCACGGCTACAGCTTCGCTGAAACGCCGCTATGGGCCGGCATCTACATGCTGCCCCTGACGGCGGGGTTCCTCGTGGCCGGACCGCTGGCCGGCGTGCTGTCGGACCGCTTCGGCGCCCGCCCGTTCGCCTCGGGAGGGATGGTGCTGGCGGCAGTCGCGTTCGGCCTGCTCGAAGCCCTGCCGGCCAACTTCTCCTACGTCCTCTTCGGCCTGCTGCTGTTCCTCATGGGCTGTGCCATGGGCATCTTCTCCTCGCCCAACCTGGCGGGGGTGATGAACAGCCTCCCGGCGGACCAGCGCGGAGCCGGAGCCGGCATGCTGACGACGTTCCAGAACTCAGCCATGGTCCTCTCCATCGGCGTCTTCTTCACGCTCATCATCCTGGGCCTTGCCGCCACGCTGCCGCACAGCCTGTTCAGCGGGCTGGTGGCGCAAGGCGTCTCACCAGCCGCGGCTCGCAAGGTGGCAGCCCTGCCTCCGGTGGCCAGCCTGTTCGCCGCTTTCCTGGGCTACAACCCGATGCACCAGTTGCTCGCGCCGACGCTCGCCCACCTCCCAGCGGCCAAGGCTTCGTACCTGACGGGGAGGAGCTTCTTTCCGAAGCTGATCTCCTCCCCCTTCCACTCGGGTTTGGTGGAGGCCTTCACCTTCGCTGTGATCGCTTGTCTCGTGGCCGCGGCAGCGTCCTGGCTCCGGGGAGCCAAGTACCACCACGAGGACGAGGTCGTCCCACCGCGGGCAGCTGAGGCGTTCCAGCGTGAGGGGGCGCTTGCGGATGTGGACGACCGGCGATTGGCCGGGCCGGCTCGGGCTCCGGTCGCCCGGGCGGTGGGGCGGCGCGCCGCGGACCTGGCCTGAACCGGCACTAGCACGGCCCCGCCCACACCGCCATTGCAGTGGTAGCGTCGCGGAGCGGTTCTTCGGAGGCCCCCGCCTGGCGGGGGCGCCCGACCGCCGAACGCACACGCGGGTTGGCGGGCCGGCGGGGCGGACCGCCGATGGCGGTGGAGGGTGCCATGTTGACCCACAAGATCGTCGGCAATGCGCTCCAGCAGGCGGTGTGCCAGGTTGACGAGGGGCAGACCATATTCGGGGAACCGGGCAAGTTCGTCTGGAAGACCACCAACGTCACCCTGGAGACGCGGCTGACGGCGCCGTCAGGGAACCAGGCCGGGGCGCCTCCGGCCAAGTCCGGCTTCCTGCAGAAGGCGGTGGACGTCGGGAAACGTGTGCTCGCCGGCGAGCACCTGGCATTCCAGTACTTCACGCCCGTCGGCGGCAGCGGGCTGGTCACCTTTGCCGGGGTGCTTCCCGGTGAGATGCGGGCGCTGGAGTTGGACGGGCGGGGTTGGTTCACGCAACGTCACGCGTTCGTGGCCGCCGAAGCCGGTGTCAGCTTCGATATCGCGTTCACCGGGTTGCGCTCGGGCCTGCGCTCGGGCATGGGGTTCGTGCTCGAGAAGTTCACGGGCAACGGCACCCTGCTGGTGGCGGCGGCAGGCAACTTCATCGAGCTGAACCCGGCCAAGTACGGGGGCAAGATCCAGGCCCACGCCGGGTGCGTCGTGGCATTCGAGGACTCCTTGACCTTCGGCGTCGAACGGGTCGCCGGGACGCCCGGCCAGTTGGTCATGACCGGGGTCTTCGGCGGCGAGGGCATCAACCTGGTCACGCTGGAGGGCGACGGCACCGTCTTCCTGCAGTCGGTGACCATCGAGGCACTCGCTCACTCGCTGCAGGACTTCATGGAGGCGCCGGGCGAGGAGCGCAAGGGCGGGCTGGGCGGCATGCTCGAAGGGCGGTTGTAGAGCGGCCGGTCGGCTGGCAAGGACCGGGCGCCAGGCGGGACGAACGAAGGGAGACGGATATGGGCTTGATGGACAAAGTGAAGCAGCAAGCGGAGCAGGCGCTGGCCAAGGCACAACAGGGGGTCAGCCAGGGCCAGGCGAAGTTGGACCAGGTCCAGGGCAAGCGGCAGGCGGATTCGCTCCTGCGTGACCTCGGGGCGGCGTATTACGCCTGGCAGCGGACAGGCGCGTCCCAGGGAGACGTGGAGGCGGCCCTGGAGCTCGTCGACCAGCACGTGGCCACTCACGGGCCCGTTGACACCACCGCTGGCACTGTCACTGCAGGTGACACCCCAGCCGGCCCTGCCGCCGGCACTGCGGCCGGCCCGAACGGCGATGCGACCGGTGGACAGGGCGGGCACGAGGGCGGCAACTTCAGCATCGACGACATGTAGTTGGCGCCCGCCTTCACGGCACTTCCGGCACGGGGACTCCCGTGCCGGTGCCCCGTTCGGCGGCACTTCGGATCGGCTGTGGGCAACGTTTCGTTCGCTCCTCTCGCCAGCTCCGCACGATTCCGCGCGATCTCTTTTTGCATTTCCCGCGGTTCTTGTTTATATTGCACTTGCTCGCCAACACGCGGGTTGCTTCAGGGGAACGCAACAGAGGGTTCAAGTGCCGTACAAAGACTTGCAGGGCGCGGCGCGTCTTCAGTGGGGGCGCGACCGCCGATCGTCGGCGTTGCCGGCGGTTCCTGGGCCGGTCAGCGACCGACGCGTCGCTGGCGCGCGCCTGGCCATCATGCTGACCGTGCTTGCATGGGCTGGGTATCTCGGGCAATGGATTTTTGGGGTATTCCTCAGCGGAGCGCACGAGACTGCCGCTGCTCGGGCAGAGGAGATCACTTATCTCTTCATCGTGTCGCTGCTCACCGCGTCCACGCTGGCCTACCTATTGAGTCGGTTGGGCTACCTCTACCGGGTGCGTGTGCACCACCGGGCCGGGCGGGGCGAGCTCGACGACTTCTTCGAGCGCGAGACGCCGACGTTGACCGTATTGGTGCCCTCCTACCAGGAGGAAGCCCGGGTGATCCGGACCACGCTGCTGTCGGCCGCGCTCCAGGAGTACCCGGACACGAGGATCGTCCTCCTCATCGACGACCCGTCCACGCCGCGCTCCCTGCACGCCGCCGACCTTTTGGAGGGAGCGCGCGGGCTGGCCACTGAGATCCGAGAGCTCCTGGCGGCCCCGGCCGCTCGCTTTGCCGCTGCCCTGGCGGCATACGAGGCTTCCGTCGGAGCTGCAGCGCACGTTGACGGACAGCGGCTGGTGGATCTGGCCTCCGAGTACGACGCCGCCTCGGCGTGCCTTACCGAGATCGGGAGCACGCTCGAGCTTGTCGACCACTCGGACTCGTTCTTCGCCAGCGAGGTGCTGCAGCGCCTGGAGCAGGACCTGCGCGACGTTGCCGGTGCGCTCCGGCAGGCGGCGGCGGAGGGCGGCTCCCTCCCGCAGCGCCGCATTCGCCAGATGTACCGGCGGTTGGCGTGGACGTTCCGGGCCGAGCTGTCGAGCTTCGAGCGAAAGCAGTACGTGTCCCTCTCGCACGAGCCCAACAAGGCGACCAACCTGAACAGCTACCTGGGCCTCATGGGCGGCCGCTACCGGCAGGTGCAGACCGTTACCGGCAAGGCGCTCGTGCCCACCGGCCTCGGAGCATGCCACCTCGAGGTCCCGGACCCCGACTATGTGCTGACGCTGGACGCCGACAGCGTGCTGCTGCCGGAGTACTGCCTGCGGCTGGTGCACCTCCTTGAGCAGCAGGCGTACCAGGACGTGGCCATCGCCCAAACGCCGTACAGCGCTTTCACCGGCGCCTCAACGCGCATCGAGAGGATCGCCGGGGCGACGACCGATCTCCAGCACATCGTCCACCAGGGCCTGAGCTACTACGACGCGACGTTCTGGGTCGGCGCCAACGCCGTCATCCGCAAGCGGGCGCTGGACGACATCGCCCTGACCACCCATCTGGGCGACTGGGAGGTGCGGACCTACATTCGCGACCGCACGGTTATCGAGGACACGGAGTCCACGGTGGACCTGGGGACGCACGGGTGGAAGCTCTACAACTATCCCGAGCGCCTCAGCTACAGCGCCACTCCGCCGGACTTCGGCGCCCTGTGCATCCAGCGGCGTCGCTGGGCCAACGGCGGGCTGCTCATCTTGCCGAAGCTCCGCCGCCAGCGTCGGGCGCGCAGGGGGCGCGGGGAGCGCACCCGGTTCGGAGAGACCTTCCTGCGCTGGAACTACATGGCTTCGATCACGTGGAGCTCGGTGAGCCTCGTGGTGCTGCTCGCCTTCCCGTTCGGGGCCACGCTGCTGAGTCCGCTCCTCGGGGTGGTCGCGTTGCCCTACTTCTGGTGCATGGCGTCGGATCTGCGTTCCTGCGGCTACAAGCGACTGGACGTCGTGCGGATATACGGCTTCAACCTGCTGCTGCTGCCGGTCAACCTGGCGGGCACCCTCGCTTCGGTGGTGCAGGCCATGACCGCGTCCAAGAGCGCGTTCGCCCGGACCCCGAAGGTCCGGGACCGGACCGTCACGCCGGCACAGTTCATCGTCTTCCCGCTGGGTCTTCTTTTCCTCTCTGCCGTAACGGGGTACGAGGCGTGGCTGCACGGCCGCACCGTCAACCTCGGGTACGCCGCGGTCAACACGCTGCTTCTGGCGTACGCCCTCGTCGCCTTTGTGGGCATCCGGAACGCAATCCTTGACCTGTGGGTGTACGTGCGCAGCTTCTTGGCCAAGCCGCTAGCGGTCACCCGACACCGGCGGGCGCGTGCCGTCGCCGCCCCGCCGGTGAGCGACTGGCGCAGCGTGCTGCAGGTGCCGCCCGTCGAGATGGCGGGGGTGACGCAGGCGCACGCGGCCGAGCCCCCCGACCCGCTGGACGCCGACAACCTGCTGGACGACTGGGCAGAGGCCCAGATCGTCTTCCAGCCCATCGTCGAGCTCGAGGGCGGAGCCGTCGTTGGGTACGAGGCACTGGCCCGCTACGCCGACGGACCGGCCGTCGAGCTGCGGTTGGCCGAAGCGATGGCGGCAGGGCGCGGTCCGAGCCTGGAGTCCCGGCTGGCACGTGCCGCGCTGCGCGCCGCCACACGCCTTCCCGCCGACGCGTGGGTGGCGGTGAAAGTGTCACCCACCTTGATCAGTCACGACCCGCGCCTGGTGGCCGTGCTCCAGGAGACGTCCCGAGGTGTCGTCCTCGAAGTGCCCGAGTCCGAGGCGGCAGATGTGCTCCGCTTGGCTCCTGGACCGCCGGAGCCCGGGGGGTGGGTGGACCCGGTGCGGGTCCAGCTCCTCGCCATGCCCAACGCAGGGTTGGCCATCGAACGGGCCGTCGGGGGGCACCGCTCCGTTCGTCTGGTCCACCAGGTCCGGCCCGCGTACCTCAAGCTGGACCGTGCCGTCTGCCGGAGCCTCCCCGGCGACCCCGTCCGCCAGGCACAGGTGCAGGCACTGCTCCGGGCCGCGGCGGCGGCGGGGACGGCGGTCGTTGCCACCGGCGTGGAGACGGACGCGGAGCGAAAGGTCCTGATCGGACTGGGCGTCTCGCTGGGCCAGGGGTACCTGTTCGGCCGACCCAGGAGCTTCGTCGATGCCTGATCGACCGCATAACGGCACCGATGTCGATGCTCCCTCGATCGCTCCGGCGCAGCTCTGCTGCGAACCGGACGCTGACGCCGATGCCCCCGACGCCGCTGCCGGGCAGAGCGGGCCTGCCCGTGTGGCCGGAGCACCCCGCCGGGCTCCCGAGCAACTGGCGGCCGTCGGGCTGGTGGTCCCGCCGGTCTCCCGGGAGGGCCTGCCGGTCACCGACGAGATCCACCGACCACTGTCCGCCTTGCGGGTGCTCTTGGTGCTTGTGGTGACGGCGCTGGTCGCCTCCGGCGCCTACCTCGGCGTCAAGCGGCACGTGATCTTCGCCCCTACGGTTCATACCGCAACCTGGTTCGCCCCCTATGTCGACGTGACCGCGACCCCCACGTACGCCTTCCAGGCCCCAGGGAACGACCCAGCGCGCGATGTCGTGCTCAGCTTCGTGACGGCGGCCAACTCCCACAGGTGCACACCAAGCTGGGGAAGCGCGTACAGCCTCACGGCGGCGGACCTGAACCTCAACGTGGCCAACCGCATCGCCCAGTTCGCCAACCAGGGAGGCACCCCCATCGTGTCGTTCGGTGGCGCGGCCCATACGCCACTGACAAAGGCCTGTGCCACGGCGTCCCGGCTCGCCGGCGCCTTCGAACAGGTGATCCAGCACTACAACCTCAAAGCCATCGACCTGGACGTCGAGGGGAGCAGCGGCCTGGGCTCGATCGTGGTGGACGCGCGTCGGGCCCTGGCGGTGCGGGACGTGCAGGCGTGGGCCCGCCGGCACCACCGCACGCTGGCGCTCTGGCTCACGCTGCCGGTCGCCACCAACGGGTTGCAGGACAACGCCCAGTCGGCACTCATGGCCATGCTGCGGGCGCGCGATGCGCTCTCCGGAGTCAACGTGATGGCGACCAACCTGGGTGTGGTCCCTGGGGGGAGTGGCGGCATGCTCCAGGCGGTCGAGAGCTCCATCACGTCCTCTGCCCGGCAGCTCGGCTCCGACTTCACCAAGGTCGGCATACGGTCCGGCGCTGGCAACGTGTGGCGACACCTTGGTGTAACGGTGACGATCGGGCAGAACCTTCAGCAGGGCAATACGTTCTCCGTCCCCGATGCCACGTCGCTCGCCGCCTTCGCCATGCGCACCGGGCTGGGCCGCGTCTCGCTGTGGTCCTTGAACCGGGACCAGCAGTGCGGCGGCGTGTACCCGATCACCGGCGTGTACGCGACCAGCTGCAGCGGGACGCCGCAGGCGCCGCTCGCTTTCTCCAAGGCGTTCAGCCGCTTCAACGGGACAGTGGCGTACCAGAAGGTGGCCGTGCTCCCGCCCCAAGCTGACAGGAACCCGAAGAACGCGCCGTACCCGCTGTGGTCCCCGACAGTCTCGTACCCCCAGGGCTACAAGATCGTGCGCCAGGGAGAGATCTACCTGGCCAAGTGGTACAACACCGGCGAGGACCCCGCCGCGCAGGTGGCCTACTCGTGGCAGACGCCCTGGGAGCTACTGGGGCCGGTGCTGCCGACGGACCACGCTCCCAAGCTGCCGACCCTGCCCTCGGGCACCTATCCCACCTGGTCAGTCACCACCCTGTACAGCGCCGGCCAGACGGTCCTGTACCAGGGGCTGCCGTACCGGGCGAAGTGGAACGACCAGGGCGTCAGCCCGCTCATCGGGACGGCCACAAACTCGGGCTCTCCCTGGCAGGCGCTCTTCACCAGTCCGGGTGAGCCCTCCACCGGGAGCGCCCCGTGAGCCGCGCATCGGCCATGTCCACGGAGGGGACAGGGACGGCGCGGCCCACCGGATGAGCGCCGCCGCGCCGCGGCTCGGCGTGCGAACGTCAGGGAAGGGCGGAACGATGGGCAATGGGCCGAAACGGGCAGGCTGTGGGCGAACGGGGTGGTGCCGGCGCGCCGCGGTCCTTCCGGCGCTGGTGCTCGTGGTGGCGGCCGGGCAGTCTGCCGGGGCGCTTCCAACGAGTGGAGTCCTGGTCCCGGGCGGACCCGCGGCAACGTGGTTCGCACCCTATGTGGACGCGACCCTGCCACCGGCCTACCCGATCGCCACACAGGCAGCCGATCCCGCGTCACAGACGGCGTTCGGGTTCGTCGTCTCTCGGACGTCAACTGACTGCGTCCCCAGCTGGGGCACTTATTACACACTCACCCAGGCCGACCATGCACCGCTGCGGATGTCCGCCGTCTTCGGGCAGATGGAGAAGGCGGGCGAAGTGCCGATCGTCTCCTTCGGCGGGGAATCGAACACTCCGCTGGCCGACGCGTGCGGCACGGAGGCATCCCTCGAGGCGGCTTACCGGAGCGTGCTGACCCATTACGGACTCATGGGCAAGCCGGCCGTGTTCGATTTCGATGTCGAAGGGGCGGCACAGGGGGACACCGCGGCACTTCTCCGCCAGGCGGCGGCCGTCAGCGCACTCCAGGCGGCCACGGCCGCACGGGGCGGGTCGCTGGGCGTGTGGCTGACGCTTCCCGTCACGACGCAGGGCCTGCTGCCGGCGGCGGAGACCGTCGTGCAGACCATGGTCGATGCAGGTGTCCGGCTCTCTGGTGTCAACGTGATGACGATGTACTTCTCTCCGTCTCCCGGTGACGGCGCACCGATGCTCGCCGCCGTCACGGACGCCCTCGACGCAACGCACGCCCAGCTCTCCTCGCTGTTCGCCGGGTCCGGGATCCCCCTGACGTCCGGCCAGGTATGGATGCACGAGGGGGCGACGGTGCAGATCGGGGACGCCGGCATCCCGGGTCAAGCGTTCACGGTGGCCGACGCCCAGGGCTTGACGCAGTTCGCCCGCTCGGTGGGTCTCGGACGAGTCTCGCTGTGGTCCATCAACCAGGACCAGGCGTGTGGAGGGGGAGCCACGGGGGGCTACTCGACACACTGCTCCAACGTCGCCCAAGCACCCCTGGCCTTTGACACCACGTTCTCTGCCCTCGCCGGCGCCGCGCTGTCCACGCCGCTCCTGCCTCCTGCTGCGGGCAACGGTGCGGGCACGGGCGGGGGGCCGGGTGCGGGCACGGCCGGAGGGCCGGGTGCGGGCACAGGTGTGGGGCCGGGCACACCCGTGCCGCCCGGGACGTACCCGGCATGGTCGCCGCTCGCTGCGTACCCCGGGGGGTACACGGTGCTGCTGGGCGCCACCGTGTACCGGGCGAAGTGGTGGAACCAGGACCAGCAGCCCGTCCCGGTCCGGGCCGCGCGGTGGGACACTCCATGGGCCGTGGTGGGTACGGTGCCCGCGGGTACGGTGCCGTGGACCCCCCGGCCCCTCCCTGCGGGGAAGTTCCCGGCATGGAGTGCGACCACCGTCTACACCGCCGGCATGGAAGTCCTCTTCCAGGGCCTTTTGTACCAGGACAAATGGTGGACCAGGGGCACAGTGCCCTCACCGGTGGTGCCCGGCTCCGGATCGTCGCCCTGGCGACCGATGTGGACGGTCCCGAGCGAACCCGTCAGCTGATGACCGCGTGCCTCACGGGTGCGCCGTCCCGGGCTCCAGAGCCGCCGCTCCATCGCCGCCATCGCCAACGCGATCGCCGTCGCCGCCATCGCCAGCCGGGTCCCGCGCCGGTCGTTCGACCCTGAGCCCGCTGGCGTCGGCCAGTGCCGCCAGGGCGTTGTCGAGGAGCACGAGATCCCGGACGGCCAGTGACCGCGGAGCCCGAGCGGCCGGCGGCACGTCCGGCGGCCCTCCAGGGTCCGACCCCGAGAGCTCGAAGGCGCCGTCCGGCTCGGCCTCCAAGAAGAGGGGCGCGGCGCGGCGGAAGGGCGGAACGGGGGTCGTGCCCCCGAGCGCGGCCGCGAGGCTGCCGGCCGACTCCGCCAGCGTGGCTCGGCCGGCCTCCATGGCCCTGGAGCTCGCCCCCCGACCACCGGTCGCGTCGTCCACCAGGTTGCGGGCGTAGTTGCGGGCCGCCGTGGCCGCGGCGACCTGCCGGGTGACGCGGTCGGCCGGATCGGTCCAGCCGACCAGCCGCAGCGGCTGCGCCGTCGCCACCAGTGCCTGGTAGGCCGCGTCCACGGCCCGGCTGGCATCGCGCAAGTCCCCATGGGGGTCCCCGCACAACGTTGCCACGGCCTCTCCCGCCGCGGTGGCGATCGAGCGGACGAGAGCGATCAGCGCGACGTCGAGCACCCGCCGCGTGCGAAGGGGAAGGACGACTACCACGGTCAGCATGGCTGCACCCGCGCCCACGGCGGTCTCTGCCAGGCGCTCCAAGAGCAGGCCGTTCGAGAACTCGCCCAGCGAAAGGTACGCCTGGGAGAGGGAGATGGTGACCGCCGTGGCCAGCACGGCGTAGTTGGCCCGCATGAACGCAACCCCAACCCACATCGCCACCACCACGGTTACAAGCGACCACAGGCTGTCGTGGCCCGCAGCCTCCACCAGAGCCGTCCCCGCCACCACGCCGACGAGGGTCCCGGCGACGCGGTAGGTCGCCTTCCGCAGCTGCTCGGCCACGGTGTTCGTGCCCACGAGGGCCAGAAGCGCGGCGATGACGGCCCAATAGAACCGCTGCGCGTCCAACGCCTCCCCGGCCACGATGGCCGCGGTGACCGCCACTCCCATCTGCGCGGCGGTGCGGACGTACGGGGCCAGACGCACCCGCGAGCCGGGCCGCTCCGCCGCCTCCATGCTGACGTCGGCCGATCCGGGCAGCAACCCGCCCCGTAGGGTGACTGCCGGGGTGAACGACGGCGGGGCGGGAGCGTCCCGGGAGCGCGGGGCCGCTGCCCGGCCACGCGGCGCCGGCAGCGCCGGCCAGCGGTCGAGCGCGTCGGCCGTCGCGTGGACCGCGTTGGCGAACCGGTGCTGCACCACCCACTGCGTCCGCTGGCGCTCGTCCGCCGGCGCCGGGGAGCCGGCGGACGACGCCCACAGCGTGGCTGCAACCTCACGCGCCACCTGCATGTCGCCCCGCTCCAGGGCCCCGAGGGCCTTCGCCAGCTCCGCCCGCCGCTCGCCGGGCACGCTCGACGAGCCCAACAGGTCAGCGAAACGGGCCAGGTTGCTCACCGCCACTTCGGTGTCGAACGCGTGGCGGTGGATCTCGTCGGCCGTCAGCGGGCTCGTCGCGCCCCGCGTCAGCTGGCCGTCCACGATGAGCGCGGCCTCACCCAGGCGCACGAGCCAGCGCTGTGCTCGGCGGCGTGTGCGGTCGTGCGGGGCGACGACGATGCGTGCGGCGAGGCCGAGCACCACCCGGGCCCTGGCGTCGTAGCTGGCCACGGCCAGGCGGAGATCCCTCGAGGGCGACGGGCGGAAGAGAGCGACCCGCGTAAGGGCCGTGGCCGCGATGGCCACGCCCACCTCGGCCGCCAGCCACCCGGCAGCGCGCGGGCCGAGCGTGGGTGAGAGGAAGAAGCCGTAGAAATACCCGATGAAAAGCAAAAGGCCCGCGACGGCTCCTCGCGGGCCGAACCGCCTGCCTGCCGATCCGACCACGAGCAGGGCGACCATCACGGCGAGGGCCAGGTCGCGGTGCGCGCCGATGGCCAACCCGAGGGCGAGCGCCGCGGCCACTGCGGCACCGATGTAGCCGATGGTCACGAGCTGGGAGGTGAGCCGCAGCTCGTTGCCGTTGATGCCCCCGAGGTTGGCGACCAGGCCGCCGAGGAGCATTGCGACCACCAGCATCTCGTGGTGCTGGCCGGAAGCGGCTGCGGCTACGGATGCCGCCGCGTGCACGGGTGACGGGACCTCGAGCGCGCCGGTGGCACCGATGAAGGCCCATTCGGCGATCAGTGCGGCAACGATGGCGCACGCCGTGCGGTTGGCCATGCGCAGCTGGGCCAGGCCGGGATCGGCAGCCAGGACCGGACGCAGGATCCGGCCCACAGGTCCGGTGAACCCGAGCGGCGGCGGCGTGCCGCCCCGATCCATCCCCTCACCGTCCCCGCCGCCGTGCCGCCTCATCCCGCCCGCCCGGCGCACGATTGCGCCCGCTAGGCCGGCAAGCCGAGGAGGAAGTCGACCAGGCCGGCGAAGTACGCCTGCTGGTCGTCGTACAGGGCCAGGTGGCTCCCCTCGGGGCAGTGCAGGTACCGGCCGCGGGGGAGCCGCCGGGCCATCTCGGCCAGGTGCGAGGGATCCATCGTGTCGTGGCGGGCACCGATCACCAAGGCCGGGACGTCGATCGCCGTCAGGTCGTCGAAACGGCTCCACCGGGCGAGCGCCGCCCGCTCGCTGATCCCCAGCTCGCTCGGCCCCTGCATGGAGACGTAGATGGCCGGATTGATGGCCGCGAAGGCCCGGACCACCGGGTTCGGCCACGCGTCCACGGGCATGCGCAGGACGTGATGGACGTAGTGCTGCTCGTTCAAGAGCGCCATGTAGCGCGGGTCCTCGACGGCGCCCGCCGCCTCCAACGCCTGGATCTCGGCCAGGGCGTCCTGGTCCATTCCCGGCATGAGGACGTCCCGCGCGTAGGCGTTGTAGGCGGGGACGTCGGCCATCATGTTGGAGACGACCAGGCCCCGAAGGTGCGCTTGGTGAACGAGGGCGTACTCGATCGCCAGGATGCCGCCCCAGGACTGGCCGTAGAGGACGAAGTTGTCACGGTCGAGCCCCAGAGCGACGCGCACCTGCTCCACCTCGTCCACGAACCGGTCGAGCCGCCAGAGCGTCGGGTCGTCCGGCTGGTCGCTGTAGGCGGACCCCAGCTGGTCGTAGTAGTAGTACTCGACTCCGGCGGCGGGCAGGTAGCTGTCGAAGGCCTCCAGGTACTCGTGCGTCGCACCGGGACCGCCGTGCAGCAGGAGCACCCGCAGGCGCGGGTTGTTGCCGATCCTCTTGGTCCACACCCGGTAGGTGCCTGACGGCGTGGTCACCGGGATCATCCGCACACCCCCGCTCAGCGCGTCCTGGCGCCCGCTGGAGTCCAGGTAGCTCGGGGGCACCACGGGCGCTGGGGACGTGCCAGGCGACGGGGGAGCGGCCGGTCGGCGGGTGGCGTCCACCTCTGTCGTGGCCATCGGCCGGACTCTACCCGGCGACACGCCGGCGGCCAGCGGGGCGCGGGCGGTGTTGCGCCGGGTCCACGATGGGCCCCTGCGCGGGCGGCGCTTGTACCCTCAGGGGGTCATGGTGACCCCCGCGCCGGCTTCGCCCGGCGGTCCTGTCCAGGAGCTGAGCCGCGGGCGCCGCCTCGGGATCCTGCTCATCTGCTGCTTCGCGCTGCTGATGGTCACGTTGGACGTCACCATCGTGAACGTGGCCCTCCCGTCGATCCAGCACGACCTGCACGCGCCGGTCTCGGGGCTCCAGTGGGTCATCGACGCCTACAGCATCGTGCTGGCCAGCCTCCTGATGCTCTCGGGGTCCACGGCCGACCGCCTCGGCCGCAAGCGGACCTTCACCATCGGACTGGTCCTGTTCTCCCTGGGCTCCCTGCTGTGCAGCGTCGCGCCCGACCTGCCGCTCCTCGTCCTCTTCCGGATGGTGCAGGCGGTCGGAGGCACCATGCTGACCCCGATCGCCATGTCGATCATCACCAACACCTTCACCGATCCTCGGGAGCGGGCGCAGGCGATCGGCCTCTGGGGCGCGGTGACGGGCGTCAGCATGGCTCTCGGCCCGGTGATCGGCGGCGTCCTGGTCAACGCTGTCGGCTGGCGCTCGATCTTCTGGGTCAACGTGCCGGTTGGCGTGGTGGCCCTGATCCTCACCGTCCGCTTCATCCCCGAGTCCCGGGCGTCCCACGCCCGCCGCCCGGACCTGGTGGGGCAGGCGCTCGTGATCGTCCTCCTGGCCTCGCTGACGTACGGCATCATCGAGGCACCCAACGCGGGGTTCGGGTCGCCCGAGATCCTGTCCATGTTCGTGCTGGCCGCCACAGCGCTCGCCGGGCTCCTCTTCTACGAGCCACGGCGGCGGGACCCGTTGTTGGACTTGCGCTTCTTCCGGTCGGTCCCCTTCACCAGCGCCACCGTCATCGCCGTCGCCATCTTCGCTGGCATGGGCGGGTTCCTCTTCATGAACACGCTGTACCTCCAGGACTCCCGGCACCTGTCCGCGCTCCATGCCGGCCTGGACACCATCCCGGCCGCCGCCATGACCATGATCCTGGCCCCGATCTCCGGATGGGTCGTGAGCCGGCGCGGTTCGCGGATCCCGATGGTGCTGTCCGGGGTTGGGCTGCTGCTGGCCAGCATCATGCTGTCGCGCATCACCGGCACCACCTCCTTTACGTGGCTGTTCGGCGCGTACGTCGTCTTCGGTGTCGGCTACGGGGTGGCCAACGCCCCTATCAGTAACAACGCAGTGTCCGGCATGCCCAGGGCGCAGGCCGGGGTGGCGGCCGCCATCGCCTCCACGTCGCGCCAGGTCGGGCAGGCCCTCGGCGTGGCGATCTCCGGGGCCATCGTTGCCGGGAGCACTGCCGGCAGCGCGCTGGCGCGGGGGCTGCCCGCCGCCACCCACCCGGCGTGGTGGGTGCTAGCTGGCTGCGGGGCGCTGATCCTCGTCATGGGGTTCGTCAGCACCTCCCCGTGGGCCACCCGCACCGCCCGCCGCACGGCCGAAGAGCTGAACCCCGAAGGCATCGAGGCGGCGGAGATGACCGGGGCGCTGCGGTCCGGCGGGCGACGCCATGTAGCCGAGGCTGAGGGGCCGCCAGGCTGAGGGGCCGCCAGGCTGAGGGGGCGGCCGGCTGAGGGGCCGCCAATCCGAGGGGCCGGCCGGCTCAGGGCGCGAAGCGGCGGACCCGGGGAGCCCGATGGCAGCGCGTCAGAGCGTCCGGGCAACCTCGATCACCGTGGCGGCCGCCCGGTAGACGTCCTCGAACGAGAGGTACGGTGCGGCGAGCCCGAACCGGCAGATGTCCGGAGGGCGCAGGTCGCCGATGACGGCCCGGTCGGCGGCCGCCGCAACCACCTCGCCCGCCATCGGGTGCCGGAGCGACACCTGTGAACCCCGGCGGTCATGGGGCCGGGGAGAGGCCACCTCGAGCCCCGGGACGTCCGCCTCGTCCACCAGGTCGATGAACAGGTCGCTCAGCGCCAGGGACTTCTGCCGGACGGCGCCGATGGCCACGCCCTCGAAGGCGTCCAGCGCCGCGTCCAGCGCCGCCAGCTGGAGCACGGGCGGCGTGGACGTGAGGAAGCGCGCGATCCCCGCCGCCGGGCGGTACACAGGCTCGAAGTTGAATGGCGCGTCGTGCCCCAGCCACCCGGGGAGGGGGTTGTCCAGGCGGTCCTGCAGCGAGCGGCGAACGTAGAGGAAGCTGGGCGCTCCCGGCCCGCCGTTGAGGTACTTGTAGCTGCAGCCCACCGCCAGGTCCACGCCGTTCTCCTCGCAGTCCACGGGGACCGCCCCCGCGGAATGGCACAGATCCCAGAGCATGAGCGCTCCCGCGTCGTGCGCGGCACGCGTCACGTCGGGGATGGGGTGGAGGGCACCGGTCCGGAAGTCCACATGGGTGAGGCAGACGACGGCTACGTCACCGGTCAGCGCGGCCTGCAGGCCATGGCGGTCCACCACTTCGAGGGTGGCGCCGGCGCGGGCGGCCGCGGCCGCCGCGGCATAGAGATCGCTCGGGAAGTTGTCCGACGTCGACAGGACCACGTGCCGATCAGGCTGGGCATCCAGCGCCGCCCCCACCAGCTTCGCCAGGGCGATGGACGTGGTGTCGGCAACGAGGACCTCTCCCTCCCGGGCGCCGATCAAAGGGGCGATCCGGTTCCCCACCCGGGCCGGGGCCTCCATCCAGGCTCCCGTGACCCACGAGCCCGCCAGGCCCACGCCCCACTCGTCTTCCACCACGGCCCGCACCCGCGGCGCCACGCCGCAGGCGAGAGCCCCGAGGGAGTTGCCATCCAGGTAGAGGATGCCGTGGGGGAGCTCGAACCGGCGGCGCACCTCGGCCAGGGGATCAGTCTCGTCCAGCTCCCGGATCCGCTCGAGGGTCCAAGGTCCGCCCATCACGGCGATGGTAGACGGGGACCGGGGACGGCCCGGCGCGCCGCGGGCCCGGTCAGCTGCAGGCGGCGCAGCGACCCACGATGGCGAAGTGGTGGGGATCGATGGTGAAGCCGAGCTTCGCCTTGGCGTTGCGGGCCAGGCTCCCGAACCACTCGTCGGGCGCCTCCACCCGCGTCCCGCAGCCGCTGCAGATGAAATGGGCGTGGGCCAGCGGCGCGAGCTGGTAGGTGGCCGGTCCGTGCCCGAGGTGCGAGTGCGCGACCACGCCCAGGCGCTGGAGGTCCTCCAGGTTGCGGTACACGGTGGAGATGTGCACATCGGGGGCTCGGGCCTGGACCGCCTCGGTCAGCTCCTCTGCCGTGAGGTGGTCCTCCACTTCGAAGAGGACGTCCAGGAGCACCCTGCGGGACGACGTGGCCCGCCCCCCGCGTGCACGGACGAGCGCCATGACGTCGTCCACCGTCTCGAACTCGACCGTCCCGGGGTCCGGGGCGGCGAGCGGCTTGCTCATGGGCCACAGGATAGGGCCGTCCGGAGGCGAGGCGGCTGGCATCGCTATTGCGCACCGCTCGCATCTGTGACACCGTTGCGACGGAAGCGGGCGCGAGCCCGCCGGGCAGGTTCTTCTCGCCGGCATGCGGAGGTGGCGATCGGTGGCAACCGAGGGAGGGCGCGCCGGCGCCGGGAGCATGCTGCGCTCGTCGTTCGCGGCGCTGAGCCGGGCCGAGCGCGCCCGCGTCTACGGCATGTACGGGACCGTGCTCGCCCTGCACGCGCTAGGCCTCTTCGTACTGGTGGCCTTCGTCCTCCCCGCCCACTACCGGAGCTTCGGGATCGGCGTGAGCATCCTCGCCTACACGCTCGGGCTGCGGCACGCCTTCGACGCGGACCACATCTCGGCCATCGACAACACGACCCGGCGCGCCATGGGCATCCGCCAGGGGACGTGCCGCCCCCGCCCGCTCGGCTACGGGTTCTTCTTCTCGCTCGGCCACTCGACCATCGTCGTCGCCATGGGCGTTGCCGTCGTGGTGGCCGAGCGCAGCGTGCTCGGAGCGGTCACCAACCCGCACTCGCCGCTCGAGCAGTTCGGCGGTGTGTTCGGCACGCTCGTGTCCGCTGCCTTCCTCCTCCTCATCGGTCTCATGAACCTGGTGGTGCTGGCCGGCATCGCCCGGGTGTTCCGCGCCATGCGGCGGGGGCGGTACGACGAGGCGGAGCTCGAGCGGCAGCTGGAGAACCGGGGCCTGTTCGCCCGCTTCTTCGGCCGCTGGTTGGCGGCGATCGACAAGGACTGGCAGATCTACCCGGTGGGCGTGGTCTTCGGGCTGGGCTTCGACACGGCGACCGAGGTGCTGCTGCTGACGACCACCGCGCTCTACGCCTCCGAGCACATCCCGTGGTACGCGCTCGTCTGCCTGCCTGTTCTCTTCACGGCGGGCATGACCCTCATGGACACCACCGACGGGATCTTCATGAACGTGGCCTACGGCTGGGCCTTCTTCAGCCCGGTGCGCAAGGTGTACTACAACCTGGCCGTCACCGGGCTCTCGGTGGCTATCTGCTTCTTCATCGGGGGCATCGAGGTGCTGGGCCTGATCCCGATGGAGGTCCACGGCCTCAACAAGAACCACGGCTTCTGGGGCTTCATGGCCAGCTTCAACATCAATACCGCAGGGTTCGTGATCGTGGGCATGTTCGTGGTGACCTGGCTGGTTGCCGTGCTGGTGTGGCGGTACGGCCGGATCGAGGAGAAGTGGTCCGCCCGGCTGCAGCCGGCTGAGGTGGCAGGGGTCGCACCCTGACGGCCACCGTGCCCCCAGCCCCGGCGACGGTACTGTGTCCCCTCGTGCCGTCCCTCTCGCCCGCAGGCCAGCCGCCGTGGCGGTGAGCAACGTGGAGGCGGTGCCGCCGTGGCGGTGAGCAAGGTGGTCGCCACCGCCGCCGAGGCGGTTGCCGACGTCGGGTCGGGCTCCTCGCTGGCGGTCGGCGGGTTCGGGCTCTGCGGCGTCCCGGTCGACCTCATCGACGCGCTGGTCGCTTCCAAGACGACCGGCCTGGCGGTGGTGTCGAACAATTGCGGCGTGGACGGCGGGGGCCTGGGCCGGCTGCTCGCCGAGCACAGGGTGGCCCGCGTGACGGGTTCGTACGTCGGGGAGAACCGGGAGTTCGCCCGCCAGTTCCTAGCCGGCGAGCTGGAGGTGGAGCTGGTCCCCCAGGGGACGCTGGCCGAGCGCCTCCGGGCCGGGGGTTGCGGGATCCCGGCCTTCTACACCCCCGCCGGCGTGGGGACGCTCATCGAGGAGGGTGGCCTCCCGTTGCGCTACGGCCCCGACGGCAGCGTGTTACTGGCCTCATCCCCGCGGGAGCTGCGGGAGTTCGACGGGCGGCGCTACGTGCTGGAGAGGGCCATCCGGACCGATTTCGGCCTCGTGCGGGCGAGCCGTGGGGACACCCTCGGCAATCTCATCTTCGACAAGGCCACCCGCAACTTCAACCCCCTCTGCGCGATGGCCGGGCGCGTCGCCATCGCCGAGGTGGAAGAGCTGGTGCCCGCGGGCGCGCTCGACCCGGCCGGCGTCCACCTGCCGGGCATCTTCGTCGACCGGGTGGTGGTCGCCGACCCGTCGCGCCCCAAGGTCGTCGAGAAGCGCACCGTGCGGTCCCCGCCGTGAGCCTCACGCACGAGCAGCTGGCGGCCCGGGTGGCGCGGGACCTGGCGGACGGCGAGTACGTGAACCTGGGGATCGGCATGCCGACGCTCATCCCCAACCACCTCCCGGCGGGGGTGCACGTGGTGCTCCAGAGCGAGAACGGGATCCTCGGCGTCGGTCCCTACCCTGCTCCCGGCGAGGAGGACCCCGACCTCGTCAATGCCAGCAAGGAGACCGTGACCGTCGAGCCGGGCGCCGCGTTCTTCGACTCCGCCCTGTCGTTCGGGATGATCCGGGGCGGCCATGTGGACGCTGCGGTGCTGGGGGCCATGCAGGTGTCCGCGCGGGGAGACCTGGCCAACTGGATGATCCCCGGAAAGATGGTGAAGGGCATGGGCGGCGCCATGGACCTGGTGCACGGGGTCGGGCGGGTCATCGTGATGATGGAGCACGTGGCCAAGGACGGGTCCCTCAAGGTGGTCGAGCGCTGCTCGCTGCCCTTGACCGGCGCCGGTGTGGTCGGCCGCGTCGTCACGGACCTGGCGGTGCTCGACGTCACCGCCGAAGGGCTGGTCCTCAAGGAGCTGGCCCCCGGGGTGACGGCAGGCGACGTCCAGGCGGTCACCGAGCCGCGCCTGCTGATGCCCGAGCCGCCCCGGACCATGGACGTCGGGGGCTGAGCCCGGCCTTGGGCGGCGGCGAGCATCCTCGGTCGGCGCGCTACCTCGAGATCAACCGCGAGAACTGGGACGCTCGCGTCGCCGCCCACGTGGCGTCCGCCACATACGAGGTGGACCGCTTCCGGTCCGACCCCTCGTTCCTGAGCGCGGTGGTGCGCTTCGACCTGCCTCTCCTGGGTGACGTGCGGGGCGCCGCCGGTGTCCACCTCCAGTGCCACATCGGGACCGACACGGTCTCGCTGGCCCGGCTGGGGGCGTCCATGACCGGGCTCGACTTCTCGCGGCCCGCAGTGGAGGCGGCCCGCGCCCTGGCCGCGGCGACGGGGGACGACGCCACCTTCGTCCACGCCGAGCTGGACCGGGCGGTGGAGGTGCTCGGCCCGGGCCGCTTCGACGTCGTCTACACCGGGATCGGCGCCCTGTGCTGGCTGCCGCGCGTGGACGACTGGGCGTCCGTGGTGGCCGCCCTCCTGGCGCCCGGCGGCCGGCTGTTCGTGCGCGAGGCGCACCCGATGCTGTGGGCGATGGACGACGAGCGCGCAGACCTCGTGGTTGCCCGGTTCCCCTACTTCGAGCAGCCCGAGCCGCTGGTGTACGACTCCGCGCTGACCTACGTGCAGACCGAGGAGGTGTTCGCCAGCACCACCGCCGCGGTGTGGAACCACGGGTTGGGGGAGACGGTGACCGCGCTGCTGCGGCGCGGCCTCGCCATCACGGGTCTGGCCGAGCACGACTCGGTGCCCTGGAACGCGCTGCCGGGACAGATGGAGTGCGGGGCCGGCGGCGAGTGGCGCCTGCGGGAGGACCCCAGCCGGCTGGCCCACAGCTTCACGCTGCAGGCGGTCAAGCCGTAGGCCAGCCGGCTGCGGTGGCGGCCACTTCCCGGCAATGCGGGCAGCGCCCGCGGAACACGATGTCCACGTCCAGGACCTCGAAGCCGTGGCGCTCATCCGGCGGCAAGGACAGGGCGGCGGCACCTTCGGGGTTGACGTCGCGCAGGGCCCCGCACGAGACGCAGTGCAGGTGGTGGTGGGCGGTGGCGACGTTGGGGTCGTAGCGCTTGGGGCCGTCCCCCGGGGCGATCTCCAGCGCTTCCCCCATGCCCACCAGCTCGTTCAAGGTGTTGTAGACGGTGGCCAGGCTGATCTCGGGCAAGGTCCGCTGGGCCATCGTGTGAACCTCGTCGGCCGTGAGGTGGACGTGCTCTCCCGCCAGGACCTCGGCCACCACCCGCCGCTGGGCCGTGAGCCTCCAGCCGCGGTCGCGGAGGCGCTGGGCCAGATCGCTGGCAGGGCCATCCTCGGCGGGCATCTCCCCAATGCTACCCGACTCCAAATATAGAAGAATTCCGATCCTTGACTGATTCTAACAAAGGCGGTAACGTGGGCGCCGGCGGCCGGCCGACGCAGGGACCCACCCCCGGCTACACCCGGCAAAGGCACGCCAGCGGCAGCCGACGAGGAGGAGGGCCCGTGCCAGCCAGAGGCAGCGAGAGTGAGAACCCGGCGATCCCCGCACCGGTTCCCGAGCCGCACCGGCCGAGGACCAACCAGGACTGGTGGCCGGACCAGCTGAACCTCCAGGTGCTGACGCAGCACGCCGGGAGGCGGTCACCGCTCGGGGAGGGCTTCGACTACCCCGCGGCGTTCGGACGGCTGGACCTCGATGCGCTCGAGCAAGACATCGTGGAGGTGATGCGGACGTCCCAGGAGTGGTGGCCGGCGGACTACGGCCACTACGGGCCGCTGTTCATCCGCATGTCCTGGCACGCTGCCGGCACCTACCGCACCCACGACGGGCGGGGTGGTGGGGGCGCCGGCGCCCAACGCTTCGCCCCGCTCAACAGCTGGCCCGACAATGCCAACCTGGACAAGGCCCGCCGGCTTCTCTGGCCGGTCAAGCAGAAGTACGGCGCGGCGATCTCGTGGGCCGACCTGATCATCTTCGCCGGCAACTGCGCGTACGAGGCCATGGGCTTCAGCACGTTCGGGTTCGGCTTCGGCCGTGAGGATATCTGGGAGCCCGAGGAGATCCTCTGGGGGCCCGAGGACACCTGGCTGGGTGACGAGCGTTACCGCGGGGACCGGGAGCTGGACGACCCGTTCGGCGCCGTGCAGATGGGCCTGATCTACGTGAACCCCGAAGGGCCGAACGGCAACCCTGACCCGCTGGCCGCGGCCAGGGACATCCGGGAGACCTTCGCCCGCATGGCCATGGACGACGAGGAGACGGTGGCCCTCATCGTGGGCGGCCACACCTTCGGCAAGTGCCACGGCGCCGCCAGCCCCGAGCTCGTCGGACCCGAGCCCGAGGGCGCCCCGCTGGAGCAGCAGGCCCTCGGCTGGAAGAACGCGTACGGGACCGGCAAGGGCGCCGACGCCCTCACGCGCGGGCTCGAAGGAGCTTGGACCAACGAGCCGACCAGGTGGGACAACGGCTTCCTGGACAACCTCTTCGCCTACGAATGGCAGCTCACGACCAGTCCCGCCGGCGCCAAGCAGTGGACGCCCGCGGACCCGGCGGCCCAGGGGACGGTGCCCGACGCCCACGACCCCTCCACCCGGCACGCGCCCATGATGCTGACCACGGACCTGGCCTTGAAGGTCGACCCCGTCTACCGGCCGATCGCCGAGCGGTTCCACCAGCATCCCGAGCAGCTTGACGAGGCGTTCGCCAAGGCATGGTTCAAGCTCCTCCACCGGGACATGGGCCCAGTGAGCCGGTACCTCGGCCCGCGGGTTCCCGAGCCGCAGCTCTGGCAGGACCCGGTCCCGGCCGTCGACCACCCGCTCGTGACCCGAGACGACGTCGCCGCCCTGAAGGCGGCGATCCTGTCCAGCGGCCCCTCGCTGTCCCGGCTGGTGTCCACCGCGTGGTCCGCCGCGGCGAGCTTCCGGGGCACCGACAAGCGCGGCGGCGCCAACGGCGCCCGGGTCGCCCTCGAGCCGCAGCGCAGCTGGGCGGCCAACGAGCCGGAAGAGCTGGCCGCCACCCTGCAGGCGCTCCAAGAGGTTCGCGCCGGGTTCAACCGTGCCGCGGAGGGCGGGACGCGGGTGTCCCTCGCCGACGTCGTCGTCCTGGGCGGGTGCGCAGCGATCGAGGAGGCGGCGCGCCGGGCCGGGCACGAGGTGTCGGTGCCGTTCGCCCCGGGCCGGACGGACGCATCCCAGGACCAGACCGACGCGGCATCCTTCTCCGTGCTCGAGCCGAGGGCCGACGGGTTCCGCAACTACCTCCGGCCCGGGGAGAAGCTCGCGCCCGAGCAGCTGCTGGCGGACCGGGCCAACTTGCTGATGCTCACGCCGCTCGAGATGACGGTGCTCGTGGGCGGCATGCGGGCGCTGCACGCCACCTTCGGCGGGGCGCGCCACGGGGTCCTCACCGACCGGCCCGGGACGCTGACCAACGACTTCTTCGTCCATCTGCTCGACATGGGAACGGAGTGGTCGCCCTCCGGCGCCGGAGAGCACGTCTACGAGGGACGGGACCGCGCCACCGGTGAGCTCCGCTGGACCGCCACCGCGGTCGACCTCGTGTTCGGGGCCAACTCGCAGCTGCGCGCCCTGTGCGAGGCCTACGCCAGCGAGGACTCGGCGGAGCGGTTCACCCGGGACTTCGTGGCCGCCTGGGACAAGGTCATGCGGCTGGACCGCTTCGACCTCGCGTGAGGGCGGCGGGTCCGGCTGGCTGCGCCCCCGCCCCCGCCCCCGCCCCCGCCCCCTGGCCGGCCGCCCGCACCGCGCCCAGGGCCATGGCTTGCAAGAGGGCGGCCATCTCGGGGCGCGCCAGGCGCGCCGAGTGCGGCGTGGAGTTGACCAGTCCGAAGGCGGCGTGGGTGGCCGCCACCGCGGTGCCGCCGTCGCAGGGGGCGACCCGGGCCACCACCCCGGCCCACACCTCCACGTAGCGCTGCTGCAAGGCCCTCACCTGGCGGCGCTCCGCCGAACCGAGGCTGGCCAGGTCCCGGGTCTGGACACTGATCACGTCGGCGTTGTCCAGGGCGAACTCGACGTGCCAGGCCACCAGCGACCGGAGCGCGGCGTCCGGATCGCTCGCCCCGGCAACGCGGGTCCGGCCCCCGTCGAGCAGGCGCTGGCTCACCTCCACCAGCAGTTCGGAGAGGATCGCCTCCTTCGAGCGGAAATGGCGGTAAAGGGCGGGCCCCGAGACGCCGGCTGCCGCCCCCAGGTCGTCGACGGACACGCCGTGGAAACCCCTCCTGGCGAACAGGGGGGCAGCGGCAACCAGGATCTGGCGGCGGCGCGGGCTCGTGCGGTCGCGCCGGGCGGGAGCCCTCGCTGGCGTCACCGGCGCAACGCTAGCGGATCATGCTAACGATCGCTAACATGGCGGGGATGGCGCTGGCGACGCAGGCCCCGTACCCCCGGCTGCGCTCCTCGGCGGACCCGGCCGGAGAGGAGTTCTCCCGCAACGCCGCCCACCACCGGCGGCTGGCCGCCGAGCTGGCGGCTCGCCTGGAGGCATCAGCCGCCGGCGGCCCCGATGCGGCCCGCCGGCGCCACGTGGAGCGGGGGAAGCTGCTGCCGCGCCAGCGCCTGGCCCTGCTGCTCGACACCGCGTCCCCCTTCCTGGAGCTGTCGCCGCTGGCGGCCACCGGCTGCTACGGCGACGAGGCGCCGGCCGCCGGCATCATCTGCGGGGTAGGCCGCGTGTCCGGCCGCGAGTGCGTAGTGGTGGTGAACGACGCCACCGTCAAGGGCGGCACCTACTACCCGCTCACCGTGAAGAAGCACCTGCGGGCCCAGGAGGTGGCGCAGGCCAACCGGCTGCCGTGCGTGTACCTGGTCGACTCCGGCGGCGCCTTCCTGCCCGCCCAGGACGAGGTCTTCCCAGACCGGGACCATTTCGGGCGGATCTTCTACAACCAGGCGACGATGTCGCGCCTGGGGATCGCCCAGATCGCCGCCGTGCTCGGCTCGTGCACGGCCGGCGGCGCGTACGTGCCGGCGATGAGCGACGAGGCCGTGATAGTGGCAGGCCAGGGGACGATCTTTCTCGGGGGCCCGCCTCTGGTAAAGGCGGCGACAGGCGAGGTGGTGAGCGCGGAGGAGTTGGGCGGTGGCGAGCTGCACGCCCGGCGATCGGGGGTGACCGACCATCTGGCCGCGGACGACTCCGAGGCGCTGGCGACGGTGAGGGCCATCGTGGCGACGTTGCCGCCGGCCCCGCCGCCGCCGTGGCCGGTGGCCGGCGTCGAGGATCCGGCGCGCGATCCCGGGGAGATATACGGCGTGGTCTCGGCCGACACCCGTGTCCCATACGACGTGCGGGAGGTCATCGCCCGGGTGGTGGATGGGAGCCGGTTCTTGGAGTTCAAGG
>DAHUZE010000033.1 GCA_027306755.1 Acidimicrobiaceae bacterium
ACTCACCGACGGCCAGGTCGTCGAGCTCGGCCGACATCGTGTCCGGCACATCGACACGCCACACGTCCCCCACGGCTGGGAGGCCCAAGTCCTCTACGAGGAGACCACCAAGACGTTGCTGTGCGGAGACCTGCTCACCCAACTCGGCAACGGCCCGGCGATCACGACCGACGACATTGTCGGGGCCGCCGCGCACGCAGAGGATGTCTTCGGGGCCACCTGCCTCACTCCGAATACCGCTCCCACGATCCGGCGACTGGCCGACTTTGCTCCTAGGACGCTCGCCGTCATGCACGGCTCCTGCTTCACCGGCGACGGGTCAGGAGCGCTCCTGGCACTTGCGGACGACTACGACAGGCGTCTCTCCGACGTCCGGTCCTGAAGCGGCACTTTCCGGCCGCTCAAGGGTGCGGACATCAAACTGTCACAAAGTAATCGTCGAATTTCGTGGGGACGAAGGGGGTCGAACCCTCACTGGAGGCGGTTTAAGCGCCTTGCCTCTGCCAATTGGGCTACGTCCCCTCGGGCAGTCTCCCGCCCCGCACAGTCTGCCGCCTCGGCCAGCCTCCCGCCTCGGCCAGCGGCCTGTCAGCGGGTCGGGGTCGGTGGCTTGCGGCGACGGGGCCGGCGGCAAGATTCTCGGCAAACAGGGTCCGGCACGATGGTGGGGCGCTACGGCGCGCTCTCCCGGCGGGACCGGGCGAGGCGGCAGGTGACCCCCCTTCCCGCCCCGCCCCGCCCGGCCCGCTGGAGAACCCGCCGCGCACCGGTTGGTCGGCCGACCGTTGAGAACATGACATCGCACGTCAGGCACGCAGCCCCTCCGAGCCGACCGGTGATGGTCCGGATCCTCGGGCCTGTGGACGTGGTCGGCGCCGCTCGCCCGTTCCGGCGGGCATGGACGCTGGACCTCGTCGTGTACCTCGCCATGCACCCGGGCGGTGTGAGCGGCCAGACGTGGCCGACAGCACTCTGGCCGGACCGGGTGGTCGCCGAGCCCACCCGGTACTCCACCGTCTCGGCCGCCCGGCGTGCCCTGGGCCAGGACGCCGAGGGTCGTGACCACCTGCCGCGGTGTGCCGGCCGGCTGCGGCTCGGGGCATCCGTGGCGACTGACTGGGCTGCCTTCCAGCAGCTGGCTCTCCAGGACGGGGCCGCGGGTCCTCGAGCGTGGCACCGGGCGCTCGGGCTGGTGCGCGGCCGACCGTTCGAGGGGTTGCGGGCTCCCGACTGGCCGGTTCTGGAGGGAGTTGAGGCGTCGGTGGTGGATGCCGTCGTGCAGCTGACCATCAGACTGGCGGACCACCTCCTCGCGCTGGGCGACGGTCGGGGAGCCGAGCTGGCGGTCCGGCGGGGCCTGGCGGCCAGTCCCTACGACGAACGGCGGTACCGGCTGCTCCTCGCCGCGGCCGACCGGCAGGGCAACCCGGGTGGCGTCGAGTCGGCGATGGACGAGCTGATCGCCGTGGTCGGAGGGCGGGTGGCGCGCCGCCGACCCGCTGTTCCGCTGGAGGCCGAGGCGTTGACCTGGGTCCATCCCGAGACCGCCGCTGCCTACCAGGCGCTCAGCCGGCATCATGGTGCCGGGCCGTCCGCCCACCGGCACCCCCCTGCCCGTCAGGCAGTCTGACCGCCGGGAACTACGACCTGGCCGCCGAAGGCCCGGCGGCGGGGATTGCTAGGGTGTCCGGGCCATGCCGAGGAGCTCCACGGGAAAGTGGGTCGCCCGCGCCGGTGCGACCGGCGGCGGTCGCACCTATCGCGGGCAGACCCCGGTCAACTGGTACGCCGTACTGGTGCTCATCGTCGTGCTCGGCCTGGGTTCGGTGGTGTTCGCCCGCTACGAGTACCAGAACCCTTCGTCAGCCGCCAACACCATCGCGCCGACGAAGGGGACCCAGTGGTTTGCCGCCGCGGTGTTCGACCTGTGCGGGACACAGGCCACCTTGTCGTCCAACCAGGTCAACCCGACCAAGCAGTCCTTCGTCACGACGGGTGACGGCGTCGTGCAGATCGATCCCAAGTCCACAGCCGACGCGGGCAACAATGCGGTCCTGGGCAAGCTGCTGGCGGGTTACAGGGGGTTGAGCGTGACCCCCACCGAGATCAAGCTTCCGGCGTCCTCACTAGGCCCAGCCAGCGCTCCCGGCACCACACCGGCAACCTCCACGACGCCCACCACCGGGTCGAGCTCAACCGCGGGGGCAAGCTCGACCACCTCCACGACGACCGGGTCCACGTCCACGACTGCGTCCGGGTCGTCCAGTGGGTCGAAGCTGCGGTCGAAGAAGCCCAAGTCCAAGACCGCGAAGAGGTCCTCCACAAAGACGTCCACTGCGCCGGTCAAGGCATTCAAGAACGGCGGCGCCTGCCCGGCCGGGACCAAGGATGCGGGGAAGAAGGGGTACGTGCACGCCGTCTACTGGTCGAACGCGTTCGCTTCCAAGGCCAAGCCCATCTCCGTGAGCAACGCCGGGTCGATCAAGTTTGCGGCAGACCAGCTGATCACCATCGGCTTCTTGCCAAAGGGGACCGCAGTCCCCAAGCCCAACGGCACCGTGGTCACGGCGCTGCTGGGCGCCTCGACCGGCGCCGGCGCGACCACCTCCACCACCGCCGGGTCCGGCTCCACCACCTCCACCACGTCGGCCAAGACGACCACGTCGTCCACCTAGCCCGGCGAGGACGTCGTCGCATGCAGGCGGTGGTCCTGGTTGGAGGCGAGGGAACGCGGCTCCGCCCGCTCACCCTGTCCGCACCCAAGCAGATGCTCCCGATCGTGGAGCAGCCGATGATCGAGCGGGTGCTCGGGCAACTGGGTCGCCACGGCGTGGACGAGGCCGTCCTCTCGCTCGGGTACCTGCCCGACGCCTTCATGCGGGCCTACCCCGGAGGGACCGCGGCCGGCGTGCGCCTCTCCTACGCCGTCGAGCCGGAGCCGTTGGACACGGCGGGTGCCGCGCGGTTCGCGGCGCGTCACGCAGGAGTAGCCGAGACGTTCGTGGTGGTGAACGGGGACGTGCTCACCGACCTGGACCTGGCCGGCCTGATTGCCTTTCACCGGGCCAGCGGTGCCGAGGGCACCGTCGCCCTGCACCCGGTGGACGACCCTTCACGCTTCGGCGTGGTGTCCACCGATGCCCGTGGCCGGGTCACCGCCTTCGTGGAAAAGCCGCCGGCGGGCGAGGAGCCGACCAACCTCATCAACGCCGGCACCTACGTGCTCGAGCCCTCGGTCCTGGATCGGATCGACGGCGCCCGGCGCGTGTCCATCGAACGGGAGGTGTTCCCCGCCATGGCCGCCGAGGGGACGCTGTTCGCCCGGGCCGACGACGCCTACTGGCTCGACACCGGGACGCCGCAGGCCTACCTGACCGCCCACTGGGACCTACTCGAAGGGCGCCGCCAGGGACCGCCGGTTCCCGGGGCTCGGGCGATCGCGCCCCGCGTGTGGGTGCTCGGCGCCCCCGACGTCGCCGGCGACCTCCGGGCCCCGTGCCTCGTGGGCGACCGGGCCGCCGTGGCCGCGGGAGCGACGGTGGAGCGGGCGGTCATCGGCGCCGGCTGCCGGGTCGCGCAAGGCGCGTCGGTCCTGGAATCGGTGCTGCTTCCCGGGGCGGCCGTCGGTCGAGGCACGCGGGTGGAGGGCTCGGTGGTCGGCCCCGGCGCGGTCGTGGGCGACGATTGTGCCGTCTGCTCGCTGACGGTGCTGGGCGCAGGCGCGAACGTCGCCACGGGCACCCGCCTCGAAGGGGCTCGTGTCCCGGCCTGAGCGATGACAGAGTAGGTCCGATGCGCACCATGGTGACCGGGGGGGCCGGGTTCATCGGATCCACGCTCGTGGACCGGCTGCTCGCCGAGGGGCACGAGGTGGACGCCGTGGACGATTTGTCGAGCGGCTCGTTGGCCAACCTGGCCGAAGCCCGGGCTGCGGCCGGCGGGGCGCTCACCATCCACCAGCTCGACATCCGGTTGCCCGATGCCCAGGAGCTGATCGCTCGCCGCCGCCCGGAAGTGATCTTCCATTTGGCGGCCCAGATCGACGTCCGGGTTTCGGTGGCCGAGCCCGTGCTCGACGCGGATGTGAACCTGCTCGGAACCCTCCGGGTTCTGGAGGGGGCGCGCCTGGCCGGGACCGACCGCGTCGTCTTCGCCGCCAGTGGCGGCACGCTCTACGGAGACGTGGATCCGGCGAAGCTGCCGGTCCGGGAGTCCGAGCCGCACCACCCGCTGTCCCCTTACGGCGTGTCGAAGAAGGCCGCCATCGACTACCTGGTCGCCTACCGGGAGATGCACGCCCTCGAGTACTGCGCGCTGGCACTGGCGAACGTCTACGGACCGCGTCAGGACCCCCACGGGGAGGCGGGCGTCGTGGCGATCTTCGCCACCGCCCTCGTCGAGGGGCGGCCGGTGACCATCTACGGCGATGGCGAGCAGACGCGGGATTACGTGTACGTGGACGATGTCGTTGACGCGTTCGCCCGGGCCGCCACCCGGGGCGGGGGCCTTGTGTGCAACGTCGGCACCGGCCAGGAGACGTCCGTGAACGAGCTTTACCGCACCATGGCTGCGGCCGTGGGCGTGGACGCGGCGCCCGAGAGGGCCCCCGCCCGCCAGGGTGAGCTCCGGCGCAACGCGCTGGATGCCGGGCGGGCCGCCATTCAGCTGGGTTGGCGGCCCTGGACGTCGCTGGCCGACGGAACGGCGGCCGTCATCGACAAGACCCGGCAGCGCCCCGCCGGCAGGCCGCAGGCGGGGGCGGGTGCAGCCGGCCGACAGCAGGGGCGGCGGCGAGGCGCTGGGGCCGGGCCAGCCGACGGAGGCGGGCTCCGGGGCGACGGATAGGCTCTGATCTGCAAGGCCGGGTGGGGGCTAAGGCACAAGGGGACCGACATGGAGCAGTGCACACCCGAGGGCACGGGCCGACCGCAGGAGCAGGTTCCATCAGGCGCCACGACCGCCCGGGCGCTTCCTGCCACGCTCTGGGGACTGCTCGCGGTGCTGGTGGCGGCGGCGGTGGCGCTGCCGCTCGCCTACGCCGGACCTCGCCGGGGATCCGACACGTCCAGCGCCCGCCAGGTCATGCGGGAGGCGCTGACCGCGTCCATGGGCCAGAGCACCGTCCACATGACGTTCTCGGGGTCAGTGGTGTCGGCCGGGGTCACGGTGAACGTCAGCGGGACAGGCGCCGCCGACTTCTCCTCCAAAGCGGCCTCCATCCACGTCACCGGGACCGTTGCCGGGCAGCAGGAGACCGTGACCCTGGAGATGGTGGGCGGGACGGCGTACGTGCAGCTTCCGGCGATCGCCGCTGCGGACCCCGGCAAGAGCTGGCTCTCGATCACCCCCGGGTCTTCCACAGGATTCGGCTCGTCCATGGGGAACCTCGGGACGTTCGGCGACCCGTCCGCCATCCTCTCGATGCTCCGCAGCAGCGGTGCGGCCGTGACATCCCTCGGGGCCTCCACACTGGGCGGCACCACCGTCCAGGGCTACCGGGTGACCATGGACGCAGCCTCACTGGGCGCGGCGGCGTCGGCGCTGGGGCTGCCTTCGGGAGCCACCCAGAAGGTCGGGCGGCTGCAGGTGACGGCCTACGTTGGCGGCAACCTGCTGCGGTCGCTGGATGTCACCGAGACGGGGCAGGCGTCGGTGAGCGCGTCGATCGACTTCCACGGCTACGGCCAGCCGGTCAGCGTGCAGCCGCCAGCCGCCACATCGGTGGTGCCCTTCTCCCAGTTCGCCGCTTCAGGCGCCCTGCCGGGCCACGCGTCGTCGCGGGTTGCCTGAGCGGAGCGACTGAGCGCGTTCAGCGGAACAGGTCGGTCGCGGGCCGGCGCACGACCTCGGCGCCGATCGAGCCGTCGCGCAGCCAATCGCCGGGCACGCCCCGCACCACGGCCGCCGGCACGCTCCGGTCCTTGCCCATGACCAGCTCGGCAGCGCCCGCAATCTCGTCGGCCACGCACACCTCGGTCGCCACCAGCTCACGTCCGGTGGCATCCGCAGTGCCCCGCAGGTCCACGATGCCCGCGACGCCCGCGACGCCGATGGCCACGTCGGTCACCCCGTTGCGCCACGGCCGCCCGAACGTGTCCGAGACGATGACCCCCACCGTGACCGACAGTCGACGCCGGAGCTCGGCCCGGATCCGGCGGGCCGAGCGGTCCGGGTCGACCGGCAGCAGGGCGGCCCAGCCGTCGCCCACGTTGGACAGGTCCACTCCGGCGTTGGCGCACACGAACCCGTGCGCCGTCTCGGTGATCCGCAGGTCGCCCCGGCGGCGCAACACCCGTACGGCCTCGGTCTCCACCAGGGCCACCTTGGCCGACGGGTCGTCGTGGTCCACGGCAACGAGGCGCCCCTCCGCTTTCGAGACGATCTTCTGGGTCACGACCACCACGTCGCCGTCCGCGAGGCCGGCGCGGCCGCCGGCCGCGGCGCCCACGGCCTCGGCCACCAGCCCGCCCACGTCGTCGCCGGGGCGCACCTCGCCCATGCCGGTCACTGCGAAGGCATGGAGGGCGCCGATCTCATCCAGCGGCATCGAGGACCACCCGGGAGAGGTCGGCGGCCGCCTCGGGTGATCGCATCACCGTGGGAGCCACCACGGCCCGCACCCCGGCGGCGTCGATGGCCGGGGCCAGCGCGGCGTCCTGCTCATCGATCACGATCGTACCGGCCCACGGGGCGTGCAACCGGGCGACTCCGGCGGCGGACGCCTCGTGGCCCAGCTCGACCAGCAGCCGGTCGGCCGGCCCCTTCAACGCCGCCCCGGCCACGATCGGAGAGACCGCAACCACCCGGTCCCGGCGCGCTTCCAGCAGGTCCCGGACGCCCGGGACGGCCAGCACGGGACCTAGCGAGACCACCGGGTTGGAGGGGCAGGCGACGATCACGTCCGCGCCGCCGATCGCCTCGAGCACGCCCGGCGCGGGCCGGGCGGTGCTCGCCCCCTCGAACCGCACCCCGGCGACGGCGACGCTGTGGTGCAGCCGCACGAAGTAGTCCTGGAAGTCCACCTCGGAACCCGCGGCGAAACCTGGGGCCGTCTCCGCCAGCGTCAGCCGGGTGCGCAGCGGGTCGTCGGTGACCGGCAGGACCCGCAGCGCCAGGCCGCGTGCCGAGGCCAGCTCGGCCGTGACCTGGCTCAGCGGCGCCCCCTGTGCCAGGCGCTGCGTCCGATAGAGGTGGGTGGCCAGGTCACGGTCGCCGAGCCGGAACCACGTCTCGCCGCCAAGGCGCTCGAGCTCGTCCATGACCGTCCAGCGCTCGCCGTCCAGGCCCCACCCGGTCTCGGGGTTGGACAGTCCGGCCAAGGTGTACACGACGGTGTCGATGTCCGGGCTGACGTGGAGGCCGTGGAGGGACATGTCGTCGCCCGTATTCACCACCACCGTGATCTCGGTCGGGTCCACCACGCGGACCATGCCGGCAAGGAGCCGCGCCGCGCCCACGCCTCCAGCCAGCGCCACCAGCACGGAAGCAGCCTACGTGGGGGTAGGTGCAGGGAGCGACGGTACGCTCCTTGCCGAATGCGGGCACTGGATCTCGTCGCCACCTGGCCGGTGGACTCAGTTGCGGCGGGTGTGCTGGTCTGCCGCCCCCAGCCCGGCGCTGCCCAGCCGCGCCCCGGCGTCTGGCTCCACGGCACGGCGGGACAGCTGGACCGGCGGTTCCCGTGGGCGTCGGTGACCAAGCTCTGCACCGCCCTCGCCGTTCTGGTGGCCGTGGAGGAACGAACCCTGACGCTCGACGAGCCTGCCGGGCCGCCGGGATCCACGGTGGCCCACCTACTGGCCCACGCGTCCGGGCTGGCGCCCGACGAGCCCGTGGTGGTGGACAGCCCCGGCAGGAGGCGCGTCTACTCCAACGCCGGCTTCGAGGTCCTGGCGCAAACGCTCGAGGAGCGCGCCGCGATGCCGTTCGACCAGTACCTGACCGAGGCCGTGTTCGCCCCCCTCGGGATGTGGGGGGCGCGACTGGTGCCCGGGTCCTCCCCGGCCTGGGGGATGGAGGGCGGTCTGGCCGATCTGCTGGCCCTGGGCGCCGAGCTGCTGGCCCCGTCGGTCGTGTCGCCGGGCACGCTGGCTCGGGCGACCGACGTGGCGTTCCCGGGGCTCGACGGGGTGCTCCCCGGTTACGGACGCCAGCAGCCGTGCGACTGGGGGCTCGGCTTCGAGATCCGAAACGGCAAGCGGCCGCACTGGACGGGGGGCCGCTGCAGCGCGCCCACGTTCGGGCACTTCGGGCGATCGGGGTCGTTCCTGTGGGTCGACCCGGTGGCCGGCGTCTGCTGCGGGTCCCTGGCCGACCGGGAGTGGGGCCCGTGGGCCGTGCAGGCGTGGCCGGCCTTCAGCGACGCCGTCATCGGCGAGCTCGGGCCGGCGGCCCCGGGGCCGCCTGCGGGTGGGGGCCCGCCGACCGCCATCCCCGGCGAGCCACGTGGCTGACCGGCTGCGCGTGGCCCTGGACGCCACGCCGCTCATCGGCCGACCCACGGGCGTGGGGGCGTTCTGTGCCGGCGTACTCGGGGGATTGGCCGCCCGGTCCGATGCCGTGCCCGCCGCCTACGCCGTGAGCTGGCGCCGGCGCGGCGCCATCGACGGACGGGTGCCGATGGGCGTGGACGTCGTCCGGCGCCCCATGCCCGCCCGGCCGCTCCACGCGGCCTGGGGCGTCATGGACCTCCCTCCCCTGGAGTGGTTCGTGGGTCGCGCCGACGTGGTCCACGGCACCAATTACGTGGTCCCCCCGACCCGCCGGGCGGCGCGGGTGGTGACCGTCCACGATCTGACCACGGTGCGGTTTCCCGAGCTGTGCAACCGTGCCACCCTCGCCTTTCCCGGCCTGGTGCGGCGGGCCGTGGCCGGCGGCGCGTGGGTGCACACCCACTCGGCGTCGGTGGCTGCTGAGGTCGCCGAGCTCCTCGGCGTCCCGCCGGAGCGGGTCCGGCCGGTGGCTTCGGGCGTACCCGGGCTGCCCGCCCCCGACCTTGCGGCCCCGTCCCGCTTCCTGCCTCCCTCCACCGGCCGCTACGTCCTGGCGGTGGGGACGGCCGAGCCCCGCAAGGACCTGCCCGGTCTCGTGCGAGCCTTCGACGCCATAGCCGCCGGGCGGCCGGAGCTGGCCCTCGTGCTGGCCGGGCCACCCGGATGGGGCAGCGGGGCCCTCGACGACGCGGTCGCCAGCGCAGCGGCGGCCGCACGGATCGTCCAGACCGGTTGGGTGGACGATCCCACCCTGGCCGGTCTCCTCTCCGGGGCCGCCGTGCTGGCATACCCGTCGGTGTACGAGGGCTTCGGCTACCCGCCGCTACAGGCGATGGCTGCCGGCGCGCCGGTGGTGGCGACGCGCGACGGCTCACTGGAGGAGGTGCTGGGCGACGCCGCAGTACTCGTGCCCGTCCGCGACGCGGACGCCCTGGCCGGCGCCCTGGCGCAGGTCCTGGACGATGCCTCGGCCGCCGAAGGCCTGGCCGCCCGGGGGTTGGCCCGAGCGGCCGGCTTCACGTGGGAGCGCTGCGCGGCCGGGCTCATGGATCTCTACCGCGACGCCCTCGCCGGATGACCGCGCCGGTCCTCCTCGTGGTCGAACAGCTCCGGCGGCCCACGCCGGGTGGCGTCGGGCGCTATGCCGCGTCGCTCCTGGACGGGCTGCGGGTCGCCCGGGCGCCCGTGGCGGGCCTGGTGGCCAGCCGCCATCGCGGGCACGGGGAGGACCCGCTTGCGCGGTGGGGGTTCCCGGTCATGGCCTCACTCCTCCCGGGTCCGGCGCTGGTGCGACTTTGGGACGCTGCGTTGCTCGCATCGCCGGCCGGGGCGCCCGTCGTCCACGCCGTCTCCCTGGCAGCCCCCCCGCCACGCCGGCAGGAGGGTCGGCGCCAGGCGCTGGTCGTCACCGTCCACGATCTGGCGTGGCGCGACTTTCCCGATGCCACCACGCCCCGTGGCCGCCGATGGCACGAGGCGGCGCTCGGGCGCGCGCTGGCCCGGGCCGACGCGTTCGTGGTCCCGTCGCAGCCGGTGGCCGCCGCGCTGGCCGGCGCCGGCGCCGAGCCGGCCCGGGTGCATGTGATCGGCCACGGCGTCGACCACCTCCCGCCTCCCGACCACCAAGGTGCCGCCGCCCTGTTGGAGCGCCTCGGCGTCACGGGTGGGTACCTGCTCGCCGCCGGCACTCTCGAGCCCCGCAAGAACCTGGCCCGGCTGGCTGCCGCCTACGACCAGGCCCGGCCCCGGCTCGGAGCCAACTGGCCACTGGTAGTCGTTGGACCGCCAGGGTGGGGCGACGCCGGGCTGTCGCTCCGCGACGGTGCGCCGACGCAGGGGGCGGCCGGCGCCGTGGTCGCGGCCGGGGCCGTGACCGACGGGGTCCTGGCGGCCCTCTACGCCGGAGCCCGTGCGTTCTGCTACGTCCCCCTCGCAGAGGGGTTCGGCCTCCCCCCGGTGGAGGCGATGGCCTGCGGGGCGCCGGTGGTGGCGAGCACCGCTGTTCCCAGTGTGGAGCCCCTGGCGGGTGCCGAGGCACCCGCCCTGCGGGTGGACCCGTCCTCCGCCCCGGCAATCGCCGACGCGCTCGTGACTGCCTCGGGCGACGACGCAGTACGCACGGCGCTGATCGCCCGTGGTCGCCAGCACGTGGCCGGACGCACCTGGCGGCAGAGCGCACAGGCGCATCTGGACCTGTGGGCCTCGGTGGGGGCGCCGTGAGGGTGTCGCTCGACGTGACGGCCGTGCCGGCATCACCGGCGGGGGCCGGGCGCTACGTGCTGGAGCTGGCGTCCGCCCTGGGCCGGCGGCCCGACATGGACCTGACCCTGATCGCCCGCCGCGGGGACGGGGCTCGCTGGCCCGAGGCGGCGGGGGAACGGGCCACGGTGGACGCCGCGGCCCCCCCGGCCCGTCCGCTGCGCCTGGCATGGGAGCAGCTGGCCATGCCCGGCCGCCTGCTGGGTCTGGGCGTAGACGTCCACCACGCACCCCACTACACGATGCCGGAGCGGGCCCGGCTGCCCGTGGTCGTCACGGTCCACGACTGCACCTTCTTCGACCACCCTGAATGGCACGAGCGGAGCAAGGTGCTGCTGTTCCGCCGGGCCATCCGGGTGGCCGCCCGCAAGGCGGCGGTGGTCGTCTGCGTGAGCGAGACCACGGCGCGCCACCTCCAGTCCGTCGCCCGGGTCGCCGGCCAGATCGTGGTTGCCCCGCACGGCGTGGACCGCCGGCGCTTCGCCCCGGCACCGGACCCGGATGACGACGCCCGGCTGAGGCAGGTGGGGGTCGACCCCGGGCGGCCCTACGTCCTGTTCGTCGGGACGGTCGAGCCCAGAAAGGACGTCGCGTCGCTGGTCAACGCCTTCGCGCAGGTGGCCGACACCGACCGCGACCCGGTCCTCGTCATCGCCGGGGCGCGGGGATGGAAGGAGGACGCCGTGGACGCCGCTCTGCAGGCGGCATCCCGGCACCGCTCCCGGATCGTGGCCACGGGATACGTGCCCGACGATTGCGTTCCCGCCCTGCTGCGGAGGGCGGCGGTGGCTGCCTACCCCTCCCTGGCCGAGGGCTACGGCCTTCCCGCCTTGGAAGCGCTGGCCTGCGGCACGCCACTGGTGACGACCGCGGGGACGGCCATGGCCGAGCTGGCGGGGGATGCCGCCCTCCTGGTGGCGCCCCGGGACCCCCCGGCCCTAGCCGGCGCCATCGCCCGGGTCCTGGAGGCGGGGCCCGACGACGCCGAGGCCCGCAGCCGGAGGCTCCGGGGCCTCGCCATCGCTGCCGGGCGGACGTGGGAGGAGAGTGCGGCGCGCCACGTTGCCGCCTACCGCGCCGCGCTCGGGGCGTAGGGTCTCCCGGCGTGCGGGCGCTCATCACGGGGGGAAAGGGGTTCGTGGGGCACTGGCTGGCCGCGCACCTTCGGAGCTCCGGCGACGAGGTGGTCGTGGTGGACGTCGAGACCGACGTCACCGACGAGGGCGCGGTGGAGGCGGCGCTGGCGGCGGCAGCCCCCGACGCGATCTACCACCTCGCAGCCCGCAGCCACGTGGGCGATTCCTGGCGCGACCCGCTCGAGGTCCTGCGGGTGAACGTGCTGGGGACGGCGGCGGTGCTCGCCGCCGCGCGCCGGGTGCGGGACGCCGCCACGGTGCTCGTCGTCAGCAGCTCGGAGGTGTATGGGGCGGTCGCGCCCGACGTGCTGCCGGTCACCGAGGAAACCCCGCTGCGGCCGGCCAGCCCGTACGCGGCCTCCAAGGCGGCGGCGGAGGACGTGGCGCTCCAGGCCTGGCTGGGGTACGGGCAGCGTGTGGTGGTGGTCCGCCCGTTCAACCACGTGGGGCCCGGCCAGCCACACGCGTTCGCCGTCCCCGCGCTCGCCCGCCGGGTGGCCGAGGCGAGACGCACCGGGAGCCCGCATCTGGTGGTCGGCACCGTCACCACCCGGCGTGATTTCACCGACGTGCGCGACGTCGTCCGGGCCTACCGGCTGCTGGTCCTGCACGGGGAGCCCGGGGAGGTCTACAACGTCTGCTCAGGGGCGGACGTGGCGATCGCCGACGTGGCCTCCCGCCTCATGGCCCTGGCCGGCGTGGAGCTGGAGCTGGTGACCGACCCCGCGCTGGTGCGGCCGGTCGACCTGCCGGCCCTGCGGGGCGACCCCGGCCGCTTGGCCGCTGTCACCGGTTGGGCCCCGGCGCTCAGCCTGGACGACACCCTGGCTGCGGTCCTGGCCGAGCAGGACGCCGCGCTGGGGGCTCCGTCCGGAGCCGGCCCGTCCGGGGCCGATGGGTCAGGGGCCGATCAGGACCCGGGGGCGACCGTCTGACGGAGCTGGGCGCCGAGGGCGGCCAGCTGGCTCCAGGCCTTGTCCGCCAGCTCGCGCGCCTGGGCCGGCAGTTGCTGCTCCAGGGGCTCGAGGGAGGACTCGAGGAACTGGACGGTGCTGTCCAGCCATTCGCTGAGCTGCTGGCCCCCGGCTCCGAGGCCTGAGCGCAACCCGGACAGACGCTGGTCCATCTCGGTTGCCCGGCGCGCGAGCTCCTGGCGATGGACCTGCGCCCGCTGGATGCCCAGGACGCCGAGGCCGACCGCCACGTAAGCAGCGTCCCGGGCTCGGGACGCCACGTCCTCCACGAGATGGTTCAGGTCCGGGGTCCCAGTCATGGCACGCTCCCTTGCTCGATGCCCGGCCGCCGATGCGGCGGTCCGTGATGCCAACTACTGTATACCGACTCATAAACAGTTGCAAGCGCGGTCATCGCTGCTTCGCCCCAAGCTCGTCCTCCATTGACCGCGTCGTGTTCGGGTGAGAATCACCGGGAGGAGTAGCCTCCCCAACTTGATGAGTGAGGGGTCGACCGAAGCGGCCCGCGTGCCGGCGGTGGTCGCCATCGTCGTCACGAGGGATCCCGGGCCCTGGTTCGACGACACCCTCCAGGGCCTCGCTACCCAGGACTACGTGGACCTTGCCGTGCTCGTGATCGTGTCCGGCGGCTCCGGCGATCCGACCGACCGGGTGGCCGCCGCCCTTCCCGAGGCCTTCGTGCGCCGCCTCCCCGAGGACCGCGGCTTCGGGGCTGCGGTGGACGAGGCCATGGGCATGGTGGAGGGCGCGTCGTTCTTCCTCCTGTGCCACGACGACTGCGCGCTGGCGCCTGACGCCGTCCACCTCCTGGTGGAGGAGTCGTTCCGCTCCAACGCCGGCGTGGTGTCGCCCAAGATGGTGCACTGGGACGACCCGCGGGCACTGCTCCACGTCGGCCAGAACATCGACAAGACCGGCGCGGTGGTGGAGCGCGTCCACGACGGAGAGATCGACGCCGGGCAGCACGACGCCGTGCGGGACGTGTTCGTTGCCCCCGGCGGGTGCACGCTTGTACGGGCTGACCTGCTCACTGCGCTCGACGGCTTCGACCGGGCCATACCGGCCATGGGCGAGGACCTGAACCTTTCATGGCGCGCTCACCTTGCCGGCGCCCGTGTGGTGGTCGGGCCCGCGGCCCGCGTCCGCCATTTGGAGCTGGTGGCGGGGGGCGCCCGGCCGACGGTGCCCAGCGGGGCGCCGTCGCTTCAGGCGCTGCAGCGCCGGAACGAGCTGTACACGGTCTTGACCTGCTACTCGTGGCTCTCATTGCTGCGAGTGCTCCCGCAGGCCGCCGCGCTCGCCGCCGGAGAGGCGCTGGTGGCGGTGCTCGTAGGGGACCTCCGGCGCGTGCGGGCAGTCGCCCACGCCTGGCAGTGGAACCTGGCGCGGGTCCGGTCGATCCGGCGGCGCCGGGTCGAGGTGCAGCGTCTTCGGGCCGTCTCCGACGGGGACCTGCGGGGCCTCCAGCTCCGCCGGAGCACCCGCCTGACGACTTACTTCTCCCGCCTCACCCACCAGGGGGTGCAGGCTGCCCACGGCCTGCTCCCCGGCAATCGGCGCGAGGTCGGCGGCCAGGCGGGCGCCCCCGCTGGCGGCCCTCCTGCTGGCGGCCCTCCTGCTGGCGGCACGGTGGCGGGGGCGCGCCTGGCGCAGGCGGGCGGCGTCCCCGGCGGCGCAGTCCCCGAGTTGACGGGGTCCATCGGGTCGGCCTTCTCCGAGGACGCGGACTTCGACGATCTGGACGACCTCGGGCGCCGGGGTGCCCGATCGCGGCAGCAGGGAATGCTGGCCACCCGGCGGGGCCGGCTCCTGGCCTGGCTGGTCATCGTTCTGGTGCTCGTGCTCGGCACCCGGAATCTGATCGGCAAGCCGTGGCCCCTGGTCGCCCAGTTCTCCCCCTTCGCCAGCTGGACCTCCACCTGGCATGCCTTCGTGGCGTCCACCCAGCCCGCGGGAGTCGGCTCCCACGCTCCGTCCAGCCCGGCCTTCGGGATCCTGGGGCTCCTCGGGACCCTGCTTGCGGGCCGCATGGGGCTCCTTCAAGAGGTGGTGCTGCTGGGCTGCGTTCCCGCGGGAGCGTGGGGCCTCAGCCGGCTGCTCCGCCCGTTCGCGTCGCCCCGGGCCCGGTTCGCCGGCGTGTTCGCCTACCTCGCGCTGCCCCTGGCCTACGACGCACTGGCCCGGGGCCGCTGGGACGGGCTCGTGGCCTACGCCGCAACCCCGTGGATCATCGGTCAGCTGGCCGCAGCGACCGGGATCGAACCGTTCGGCAGCCAGGCGGGCTCGGGCCCGGCGGCACCGCGGTGGCGGCGGGGCCTGCCGGGCCGGATCGCGGTGGCAGGCGCCGTGGAGGCCGCGGCCACGGCGGTGGCCCCGGCCATGGCGCTGGTCGTGGTGCTGGCCGGCCTGGGGATCGCTGTCGGTTCGCTGCCCACCGGGTCCCGCCGCGCCGGGGCGCGGGCCCTGCTGGCCGCCCTCGGATCGACTGCCGTCGCCCTGCTGCTGCTCCTGCCCTGGACGGTGGCCACCCTTTCCGCCGGTCGGGGCGCGCTCGCCGTCCTGGGGCTGCCGGGCCGGCCCTCCACGTTGCCGGGATGGGGAGGCCTGCTGCGCATGGCAGTCGGGCCGATCGGGGGATCACCGCTGGGTTGGCTACTGGTGGCGGTGGCGGTGGCCCCGCTCCTCGTCGCACGGGGTCCGCGGTTCGCCTGGGCGGTCCGCCTGTGGGCGGTCGCCCTCCTGGGGTGGTGGGTCGCCCTGGTGTCGGCCAAGGCATGGGGTGGATCGTTCGCCCCATCGGTCGACGTCATGCTGGCACCGGCGGCGGTGGCCGTGGCGGTGGGCGCGGGGCTTGCCGTGCAGGCGTTCGAGGCCGACCTGGCCGGGTACCGATTCGGGTGGCGTCAGGCCGTCGCCGCCCTGTCCATGGCGGCGCTGGCGGTGGGAGCCCTGCCCACGCTGGTTGAGGCGGCGAACGGCCGGTGGGGCGTGCCCACCACCGGGTTCGCCCAGGCTGCGGGCCTCCCGGCGCCCGGCCGAGCCGGCTACCGGGTGCTGTGGGTGGGCGACCCCCAGGCGCTGCCCCTCGGCGGTTGGTCGATCGGCCCGGGGCTGGCGTACGCCACCTCCAGCGACGGGACACCGTCCTTGCGGCAGCTCTGGCCGCCGGCGCACCCCGGCCCGGTCACCCAGGTGGCGCGGGACGTGGTGGTGGCAATGCGGGGCCAGACGGTGCGCCTGGGATCGTTGCTCGCCGGAGCCGGGATCCGGTACGTGGTGGTGGTCCATGCCTTGGCGCCGACGGCGCCCGGGACAGGCGTTGCCTCGGCGTACGCGGTGCCGCCGGGGTTGGACGCCGCATTGGGCCGCCAGGAGGACCTGCGGACAGTCCCCGTCAGTGTGGGCGGACTGACCGTCTACCAGAACGCCGCTCCCCGCCGCGCCGCGGCCACGATCGGACCTGCAGGGTCCGCCGGATTACTGGACCCGCTCGGGGCAGGGCTGGAACTGGTGCTCTGGCTCGGGGTCGGCTTGGTGTTGGTGGCCGGTCGCCGCCGCCTCCCCGCTTCGGCCGCTCGCCGACGTGGCGCTGGGGCGGGTACGGGTTGGCGTGCCCGGGGCCAGAGGCACCGCGGCGCGCCCGCTCCCGCCCGCCGGGCCCCGCCGGTTGCGACGGTCGCTCCCGGGCAACGAGAAGCCGACGCCACCCTGGACCCGAGGCAGGGCAGCGGCACCCCCGCCAGCGGCGCCCCCGCCAGCGGCACCCCCGCCAGCGGCGCCCCCGCCGAGGGTGGGCCCGTGGTGGGCCGCAGGGCGAGAGTGCCCGGCGGGGAAGCGACGTGACCACGCCCCGCCATGCCAGCGGCGCTGGCGCGGAGAGCCACGCTACAGAGGAGGCGCGCCAGGGGCGACCGGGCCAGCGGTTGGCGGTGCTGGCGGTGGTGGTCGCGCTGGCCTGCGTCGGGGGTTTGGCCGGGAACCTGGCCGGCGGCAACCCTCCGGCCGCGGTCCTGCGTTCCCCGTCCCTCGTGGCCGACGCGGCGCCGGTGTCCTCGCAGTCCTCTAGCTGGTACTGCGCCGGGATACCTGGTCCGGCCGGGTCGCTCGGGCAGTCCGAGATCCTCCTGGTCAACACCGCGCAGCAGGCGGTGTCGGCAACCGTGGACGCCGTCGGCACAAGGGGCCACGCCAAGCAAGAGCTCGTCACCGTCCCGGCCCACGGGCAGCTGGCGGTGGCGCCCGGATCCCTCGCTCCGTCGGCTTGGCTTGCCGCCCGCGTGGATGTGGCCGGCGGCGGTGTCAGCGCCAGCGTGCAGGTGGACGGGAGCGCCGGATGGACGGCGGCGCCGTGCGCGTCGGAGACGGCACCGCAGTGGTACTTCGCCGCCGGCTCCACCAGCACCGGCACAAGCCTGCGCCTGTCCGTCTTCAACCCCGGCGCCAACCTGGCGGTCGTGGACCTGTCGTTCGTGACGGCGGCCGGAGTCACACAGCCGCAGCCGTTCCAGGGCATCGTCTTGAACCCCGGCGCCTCCCGGTCGGTGACAGTGGGGCAGTACGTGCAGGACCACCCGCAGGTGGCGGCCGTCGTCACCGCGCGGTCGGGGGCGGTGGTCGCGACGGAGCTCCAGAGCGTCCAGGCCGGCGGCGTCACGGGGCTGGGGCTGCGGCTGGGGTCACCGGTGCTGGCGCGTACCTGGTACCTGCCACGGGCCGAGGACGCTTCGGGCGGGACGTCGGCGGTAACCGTCTACAACCCATCCCGGAAGACGCAGACCGTCAGCGTACGGGTCCGGCTGCCGTCCGGACCGGTGGCACCGTTCACCGACAAGCTGGCCCCCGGCGGCGTCTGGACGCTGGACACGGCCCAGCAGGTCCGGATCCCGAGCACCGCGCCGTACGCCATGACGGTCGAGGCCAGCGGAGGCCCCGGGGTGGTGGTGGACCGGACGACCGCGGGGCCCTCGGGCTCCCCTTCCCCGGGTTGGGGAGATGATGCCGCCGTGGCCTCGGTCTCCACGCAGGCGACGCGCTGGACGGTCGCCGCGGTCAACGCGCCCGGATCGGCTGGAGCGGCGGCAATCACGCTGGTCCTGATGAACCCCGGGCGCCTGCCCGTCGCGGCGCTCGTATCGTCCCTCACGTCAACCGGTGTCCACCGGGTGTCCCAGGTCACGGTCAAGGCCGAGTCCTCGGTCACGCTGGCGGCAGGCACGACGCCTCTGCTGGTGACAGCGGCGGGGCAGCTGGCTGTCGTCGGCGACGCCTCTCCGACCGGGGCTCCGGCCACGGCGCTGGAGCCCGCCATCCCGCAGAGCTAGCCCGCAGCCTCGCTGCCAGCCAGCCAACCTGCGGGCGCGCCGCTCAGTGCTGCTCGCTGTTGGGGGGCTCGGGCGAGCCGCCCTGCCCCGGCTGAGGGGGCTGCCAGGGGCCGGGGGGCGTCCACTGCGGGGGCGGCGAGCCGCGATTGCTGCCCGACTGGGCGGGGGCACCCTGCTGGGAGCCGGCCTGTGGGTAGCCGGCCTGCTGGGAGCCGGCCTCCTGCTGAGAGCCGGCCTGCTGGGTGCCGGCCTGCTGGGTGCCGGCCTGCGGTGCGGGCCACGGCGCCCCGGGCTGCCCGTGCACTGGGGCAGGGGTAGGGGCAGGGGCCTCGGTCCGGGACGGCCCGTTCGCCGCCGTGTCGTGACCGTTGGGAGCGTGCCCGTTGCGCCCGTTGTCCTGCGAATGCCCGTTGTCCTGCGAGTGCCCATTGAACTGCACGGTCGTTGCCTTGGGACCGCTGGCGTGCACAGGCTTCCCGTAGGCCCCGTCCACCAAGCGCCCGACCTCGGCGCCGTCGATGCTCTCCTGCTCGAGCAGCGCCCGGGCGACGGCGTCCAGACCGCCCCGGTGCCGGGTCAGCAGCTCCATGGCCCGCTCTTCCTGGCCCCGCAGGATGCGCTCCACCTCGTCGTCGATGACCCGGCTCGTGTCCTCGGAGTAATCACGGGTGTGCATCAGGTCCTCGCCGAGGAACACCTGGCCCTGGGATCCCCAGGCCATAGGGCCGATCTCCTCGCTCATGCCCCATTCGCGCACCATCTTGCGGGCCAGCTCGGTGTTGCCCACCAGGTCGTTGGCTGCGCCGGTGGAGAGGTCTCCGTACACCAGTAGCTCGGCCACCCGTCCGCCCATGCGCACGCACAACGAGTCCTCGATGTTGATCCGGGGATGGATGTGCCGCTCCTCAACGGGAAGCTGCATCGTCACGCCCAGGGCCATGCCGGTGGGGAGGATGGTCACCTTGTGCACCGGGTCCGCGTGCTCGAGCACGTAGGCCAGGACCGCATGGCCGCCCTCGTGGTAGGCGACCCGCTCTTTCTCGTCGTCGGACAGGACGAGGCTCTCTCGACGCTGACCCATGAGCACCCGGTCCCTGGAGGACTCGAAGTCGACCATCTCTATGGACGGGCTGCCGCGGCGGACTGCGTGGAGCGCCGCCTCGTTCACCAGGTTCGCCAGGTCCGCTCCGCTCATGCCGGGGGTGCCTCGGGCAACCAGCCCGAGATCGACTGTCGGGCCGATCCGCTTGCCTCGGCAGTGCACCTGCAGGATCGGCAGCCGCTCTTCCAGGTCCGGCAGGGGAACGACGATCTGGCGGTCGAACCGCCCTGGGCGGAGGAGCGCCGGGTCCAGGATGTCGGGCCGGTTGGTGGCGGCGATGATGACGACGCCCTCTGCCGGATCGAACCCGTCCATCTCGCTGAGCATCTGGTTGAGCGTCTGCTCCCGCTCGTCGTGGCCGCCTCCGAGCCCGGCACCCCGCTTCCGCCCGATGGAGTCGATCTCGTCCACGAAGATGATGGCCGGCGCCTGCTTGCGGGCCGTCTGGAACAGATCCCGGACCCGGCTGGCGCCCACGCCTACGAACATCTCCATGAAGTCCGAGCCGCTCACGGAGAGGAACGGGACGCCGGCTTCGCCGGCGACGGCCCGGGCGAGCAGGGTCTTGCCGGTTCCCGGGGGCCCGACCAAAAGGACGCCCTTGGGGATCTTGGCGCCGATCTCCCGGAAGCGCCCCGGCGTCCGCAGGAAGTCCACGACTTCGCTGATCTCCTGTTTGACCCCGTTGTACCCGGCCACGTCCTGGAACGTGGTGCTGGGCCGGTCACTGCTGAACAGACGGGCCTTGGACCGGCCGATCGACATGATTCCCGACATCTGGCCCCGCGCCTGGCGGCTGATGAAGACCATCAGCACGATGGCTATCCCGAAGAAGAGGACGTAGGGGAGAAGCGACCCCAGCAGGTTCGAGGGCGGGTTGGAGTAGCTCACCGACACGCCCTTGTGTCGCATCAGTGTGACTGTTGACTGCGCCGCCGGGTGCGGGCCCGTGACCGAGTAGTGCTGGCCTGTCGCCAGCTTGCCGGTGATGACGCCCGTTGTGTTGTCGATTGTGGCTGTCTTGACCTGGTGGGCGACGATGTCGTTTCGGTACTGGTTGTATGTGATCGCCTTGGCCGTGGTGTGCGGCAGCAGTGACGGGACGATGAGCACGGCGATGACGGCGACGATGAGGATGCCCCAGATCCACCGCCAGCTCTGGTCCGGTCCGGATCCCGGCGGGCGCGATTGGCTGTTGTCAGGCCGCTGCTGGCTCACCTGCCCATGCTATGCGCCGCCTGCCAGAAGGGGATACCGGGGCGCGCACCATCGGTGATCGCCGCCCCCCCGGAGCCAGCTCAGCGCTGCGGCGCTGCCGCGGTCGTGCGCCGGCCGGTCCCCCATCCCCCGACCGTGGCGAGCTGGGCGCCAAAGGTATCGTGACCCGGTGGTGAACCCGGGCGATCCCCGAGACGGCGGGGGCGGAGCGAGGGGCTCGGGTCCCGGGTCCGGGCCGCCCGCTGCCGCCCGGCCGGCTCCAGGACCGACACGGTGGCCGCCCCCCCCGGGCGGGTGGCCTCCAGGCGCCACGGGGCGGGAGAGCCCCTCCGCCGCACCGCCGGCCATTCCCGGCGCCACACGGTGGCCCCCCCCAGGGAGCCGCTGGCCGGCATCCGGCGCCCACCCGGGCCCGGGGGGCACCTCCCTGGCGACAGGTGAGGAGCTTCGGTTCCTCGACCGGCCGGGCGACCCGCCTGCTACCCGGGGTGCGGCCGGCTTCTGGCTCCTCATGGGAGTCCTCGGCTTCGCCATCGGCGAGGTGGTCGGGTCACTGTTCGTAGTGCTCGCAGCGTTTGCCGCCGGGCAGAGCGGCGCGCTCAACCGCCTCTCCTCCATGGCCGCACCGCCCGAGTGGTACGTCGGCGCCTCGCTGGTCGGGCTCTGGGTCGGGTTCTTCCTCGGCCCGCTCGTGGCCAGCAAGGTGCGGGGAACCGGGCGCTTCCTGGCCGACCTCGGCGTGCGCTTCCGGCCCGTGGACCTGCTGGGGGTGGTGATCGGCGTGGGCGGCCAGTTCGTCCTTGACGCCCTCTACGCACCGTTCATCAAGAACGTGAAGAACTTCACAGCACCCACCCACAAGCTGGTGGGTGCCTCGCACGGCTGGGGCTTCCTCGTGATCGCCCTCCTGACGGTGTGCGGCGCCCCGTTCTTCGAGGAGATCGTGTTCCGAGGCCTGGCCTTCAAGGCCCTGGCCCGGCTGTTCACGCCGCGCCAGGCCGGCCCTTCGCGCCGGCGGATCATGGGCCTGGCGCTGGCGATCGTGGTCGACGGGCTCCTCTTCGGGCTGGCCCACTGGGAGCCCTACCAGTTTGCCGGCTTGGCCGTCTTCGGCATGGCGCTGGCGTTCATCAGCTATCGCACCGATCGCCTGGGCATGAACATGGTGGCCCACGCGTCCTTCAACCTCGTGGCCGTGCTGGCGCTGCTCGGAAGCTCAGGCGCGGTGTTCCGCTGAAACGGTGACAGACACACCCGGGGTCCCCACGGCGTCAGAGGTGGACGGGTCCGCGCGCACGGCCTGGAGCCCCGCCACCGCCCCGCCCGGCGGGGCCGGGGAGGGCGACGGCGCGGTCCTGGCCCCCCGTCACCGCACCCGCTGGGTGCCGGGGGCGGCCGACGCCGTCGTCGTCGTGGGGGTCATCGCCGTTGTGCTGTGGCAGATGCACCTCCCGCTGCTGCTGTCCAACACGTCCACGGCGGGGGGCGACACCGGCGCTCACTACATGATGCCGGCCTACTTCAACCGGACGCTCTTCCCCCATCTCACCGGTTGGGACCCGGCGTGGTACGACGGTTACCCGGACTACACCTTCTACTTCGTGCTGCCGGACGCGCTCATCGCGATCGCCGCTCACCTCGTCCCCTACAACATCGCCTTCAAGCTCGGCACTGTCCTCGGCTCGGTGCTGCTCCCGGTGACTGCGTGGGCCCTGGGCCGGCTGGCCGGCCTCCGGGCACCCATCCCGGCGGCCTTGGCGGCCGCCACGCTGCCGTTCCTGTTCGACTACACGTGGACCATCTACGGCGGCAACCTGCTCTCGTCGCTGGCCGGGGAGTACGCCTTCTCGTTCTCGGTGGCCCTCTTGCTGCTGTTCCTGGGGCTCTTCGCCCGTGGGATCCGGACCGGCCGCCACAGGGTCTCGAGCGCGCTGGTGCTGGCCGCCTGCTTCCTGGCCCATGTCGTCCCCGGGGCGCTTGCCGTGGCTGGGGCGGCCTTCATCACCCTGTTCGAGCTGGCCCCACCGCGGCTGCAGCTCCGGGACGATCTTCATCTCGGGCCACGTGGCCGCCACGCACCGGGGGTGTCCTCGGGTCCCGCTCGCCGCCCGACCCGGTCGGCGGCCCTGTGGTGGGGGGCGTCCACCGTGGGACTCGGCCTGCTCCTCGCCGCCTGGTGGCTGGTGCCGTTCCTCGTGCGGGAGGGTTCGTATTCCACGTCGATGAACTACTCCAAGGTCACCACCTACCGGAGCATCCTGTTCCCGACGGCCGACCTGTGGGTCCTCGTGCTGGCCGGCGCCGGCGCGGTGGTGGCGCTCGCCCTGCGCAGCCGGGCCGGGGTCCTGTTCGCCGTCCTGGCCGGGGTATCGGCCGTGGCAGTCGTCGCCGATCCCACCCGCAGCCTGTACAACGTGCGCTTCCTGCCGCTGTGGTTCCTGTTCGCCTACCTCCTCGCCGGCTGGTTGGTGGGCACCGCCGTGGCCGCACTGGCTCGATGGGTGCGCCGGGACCGACTGACCCGGTGGGCGCTGGATGCCGGGGAGCGCCAGGTAGCGGAGATCGGCCGTCACCCACCGGGCCCATCCGGCGGTCCGCACGACGCCGGCGGCCGCGTGGCGGTCCGCCGGCCGCTCGTCGCCCCCTGGGCCCCGGGCGCGGTGGGCGGTGCGCTGGTGTGCCTGGTGGCCGCAGCGGCCGTGGTGGTTCCGCCCTTCGTCCCGGCGCTGGCGTCGTCGCTTCCCAGCCTGGGGATCCATCCGGGAGCCAACCAGGTCCGGGTGTGGGCCGACTGGAACTACACCGGGTACTCCGGCAAAGCGGACTACCCCGAGTACCGGGCGCTGATGCGGCTGATGGACCGCATCGGCCACACGGACGGGTGCGGCCGCGCCATGTGGGAGTACAACGCCAACGAGAACCGCTTCGGCACCCCCGAGGCCCTGATGCTCTTGCCGTACTGGACCACATACTGCGTGGACTCGATGGAGGGGCTTCTCTTCGAGTCCTCGGCCACTACGCCGTACCATTTCATCAATCAGGCCGAGCTGTCCGCCTCCCCGTCGGAGGCGGTGGTCGGGCTCCCGTACGGTCCGCTGACAGTCCATCTGGGCGTCGAGCACCTCCAGTTGCTCGGCGTCCGCTACTTCATGGCTGCCAGCCCGCAGGTGCAGGAGGAGGCGAACGCCGATCCCACACTCAAGCTCCTGGCCACGTCCGGGCCCTGGCATACGACATACCAGGGTCAGCAGCTGTCCACCACCTGGAAGGTGTACGAGGTCCGCCACTCCGCCGTGGTCACGCCCCTTCCGGACCGGCCAGCCGTGCTGGCAGGCGTCGGTCAGGCCCAGGCGACATGGCTCGGACGCATCGGCTCCGGGAGCACGATGACCGCCGGCCCGTCCCTCCGGTGGTACACAGACCCGAGGGTGTGGGGGACCGAGCTCGTGGCCGGCGGCCCGCCCGCCTGGCCCCGGATCGGGGCCAGGCGGGCAACCAGTCCCCCGGTCCACCACGAGCCCGCCGTCACCGTCAGCCACATCCGGCAGGGGACGAGCTCGGTCGGTTTCGACGTCAGCCGGACTGGGACTCCGGTGCTCGTCAAGATCTCGTACTTCCCCAACTGGCACGTGTCCGGCGCACTCGGGCCCTGGCGGGCCACGCCGAACCTGATGGTGGTCGTCCCCACCTCCCGCCACGTCACGCTCACCTACGGAACCACCGCGGTGACATCGGCAGGCGATGCCGGCACGCTCGGGGGAGCGGTGATCGTCGCCGGGATCCTGGCATGGGCAGTGGCCGGCCGGGTTCGCCGACGACGAGCTCGGATAGGCTGACCGGCCCATGGGCGCGACGGATCGGGTGTTCAAGGCCTACGACATCCGGGGAACCGTCCCGGACCAGCTCGACGCCGCCATGTGCCGGGCCATCGGAGGGGCCATGGCCCGCTTTGCCGAGGCGCCGACGCTGCTGATGGCCCGGGATATGCGCCCCTCGGGGGTCGAGCTCGCGACGGCGTTCGCCGAAGGCGCCCGCACCGAAGGCGCGACGGTGGTCGATCTAGGCCTGCTCTCCACCGACGGCGTCTACTTCGCCTCGGGGTTCTTGGATGCGCCGGCGGCCATGTTCACCGCCTCCCACAACCCGGCCTCCTACAACGGCGTCAAGCTCTGCCTGGCCGGTGCCAGGCCCGTCGGGCGCGACACCGGTCTCCAAGCCATCCAGGCCACCACCGAGGAGCTCATGGCCCGCCCGCCGGTAGCCGGCCAGCTGGCGCCGCTGGAGCACCGGAACGTGTTGGCCGACTTTGCGGCGCACGTCCGGTCCTTCGTGGACTGCTCGGCGCTGCGCCCGCTCAACGTGGTGGCCGACACGGCCAACGGGATGGGCGGACTGGTGGTCCCGGCAGTGATGCAGGGCCTGCCCTTCCATGTGGAGGTCCTCTTCGCGGAGCTGGACGGATCCTTCCCCAACCACCCGGCCGACCCGATCCAGGAGGAGAACCTGAGGGACCTGAAGGCGGCCGTTCTGGCGTCGGGGGCAGACGTGGGCTTGGCCTTCGACGGGGACGCGGACCGTGTGTTCCTGGTGGACGAGCGAGCGGAGCCGGTGTCGGGATCGCTCACCACGGCACTGGTGGCCGCGGCCATGCTGGACAAGCACCCCGGTGCCACGGTGCTCTACAACTGCATCTGCTCCAAGGTGGTGCCCGAGGTGGTGGCCGAGCACGGGGGTACCGCCGTGCGGACCCGGGTCGGGCACTCATTCATCAAGCAGGTGATGGCCGAAACGGGCGCCGTCTTCGGGGGAGAGCACTCGGGCCACTACTACTACCTGGACAACTACCGGGCGGACTCGGGCATCATCACTGCGTTGGTCGTGCTGGAGCTCATGAGCCGGAGCGACGAGCCGCTGTCCGAGCTGCTGCGCCCGTACCGGCGGTACGCGGACTCAGGCGAGATCAACACGGAGGTCGCGGACCCGGCGCAGGCGGTGGAGCTCGTGGCCCGGCGCGAGGAGGAGGCCGGGTCCGCCGTCGACCGGCTCGACGGCGTGACCGTCGAGCACGGCGACTGGTGGTACAACTTGCGGCCGTCCAACACCGAGCCGCTGCTGCGCCTCAACGTGGAGGCCACCGACGAGGAGTCGTGCCGGCGCCACGTCCGGGAGCTCTTGGACTCCATCGGCGAAGTGCCTTAGAAGGAGGACGCCCGTGCCGCTCGACTCGCTGCTGATCGAAGTCCTGGCGTGCCCCCTGGACAAGGGGCCGCTCCTGTGGTTCGAAGATGAGGCGCTCCTCTATAACCCGCGGCTGCACAAGGGCTACGAGGTGCGCGACGACATCCCCGTCATGCTGGTGGACGAATCGCGTGACGTAGGTGACGAGGAGCATGCCCGTCTGATGTCCAGGGCCCAGGGTGGGGGTGTCCCGCAGACCGGTTCCGCCGGCGCCGACACGCCCGCGACCGGCGGCGCCGACACGCCCGCGGCCGGGGGCGCTGTGTGACGGACACCGCGGTGCCGCCGTCGCCGCTCCCGGTGGACTCCCAGGGGATGTGGGGGGCGACGGCCGCGCTGCCCGAGCAGATGGCCGCGGCCCTGGAGCGCGCAGCGGCGTGCGAGCTGGACCGCCTGCGGGCCGTGCCTGCGTGGTCGGAAGTGGTCGTCTGCGGCATGGGCGGCAGCGGCATCGCCGGGGACGTCCTGGGCGCGGTGGCCTGGCACCGCATGGAGCTTCCCGTCACGGTGGTGAAGGGCTACCGGCTCCCGGGACACGTCGGACCGGGGGCGTTGGTGTTCGCCGTGTCCTGCTCGGGAGACACCGAGGAGACGGTGGCGGCCGCCGCGGACGCCCGCGGCCGGGGTGCGGCCGTGGTCACGGTTGCCGGGCCCGGCGCCCTTGCCCGGTCCGCAGGCGAGGCGGGCGACGTGCTGGTGCCGGTTCCGCCGGGCGTCCCCCAGCCCCGGACCGCACTGGGGGACCTGGCCGTCCCCCCGCTGGTGGTGCTCGAACGGCTCGGCCTGCTCCCCGGCGCCACGGCTCTCGTGGAGTCCTCGATCGAGACCCTTTGCCACAGCCGGGACCTGCTGGTGCAGCCGACCAGCGTGGCGGCGCAGCTGGCACGGCAGATCGGCCGGACGATCCCGCTGATCCACGGCGCGGCGGGCCCCACGGGTGTCGCCGCCCTGCGGTGGAAGTGCCAGATCAACGAGAACGCCAAGGCCCCCGCCTTCTGGGCTCTCCAGCCGGAGCTTTGTCACAACGAGATCGCCGGCTGGGGGCAGCACGGCGACGTGACCCGCCAGCTGCTGACGCTCGTGCAGCTCCGCTACGGCGGCGAGGACGACCGCGTGGCGAGACGGTACGGCCTGGTGCGCGAGCTGGTGGGGGAGACGGTGGCGAACGTGCTCGAGGTCCGGACCGACGCCTCGAGCGACCTGTCCGCACTCTTCGACCTCTGCCTTCTGGGCGACTTCGTCTCCCTGCACCTGGCCGCGGCCGAGGGTGTGGACCCAGGGCCGGTGCCGGTCCTCGGCGCGATGAAGCGGGCGATGGCGGGCGGCATGCCGGAAGGCTGAACGGTGCGCGCCGCAGGTGGCTGAACGGTGCGCGCCGCCGGTGGCTGAACGGTGCTCGGCCTCACCGGATGGTTCAGTGCAGGCGCTCGACGATCATGGCCATCCCCTGACCGCCCCCGACGCACATGGACTCCAGGCCGAAAGTGGCGTCGGCGTCCTCGAGGCCGTTGAGGAGCGTCGTCATGATCCGAGCTCCGGTCTGGCCGAAGGGGTGGCCCAGAGCGATGGCGCCGCCGTGCACGTTGAGCTTGTCCCACTCGATGCCCGCCTCGGCAGCGGACGGCACGACCTGGGCGGCGAATGCCTCGTTTATCTCGACCAGGTCGATGTCCCCGATGGTCATGCCGGCCCGCCCGAGGACGGCGCGGATGGCGTCCACCGGCCCGAGCCCCATGATCTCGGGGTTGAGCGCCGCAACGCTGCTGGCGACAACCCGGGCCAGGGGGGTGATACCCAGCTCGCGCGCACGGAGGTCGCTCATCACCACCACCGCTGCTGCCCCGTCGTTGAGGGGGCAGGCGTTCCCCGCCGTGACCGTGCCGCCCTCGCGGAAGACGGGCTTCAACTTGGCCAGGCCGTCCAAGGTCGTACCGGGCCGGGGGCCGTCGTCCTTCACGACCACGGCGCCCGCCGGAGTCGTGACGGGGATGATCTCCCGCTCGTAGAAGCCGTTCTCTTGTGACGCGACGGCCCGCGTCTGCGAAAGGAGGGCGAACTCGTCCTGCAGCTCGCGGCTGACCTTCTTGAGCTCGGCCACGTTCTCGGCCGTCTGCCCCATGGCGATGTAGACGTCGTCCAGGCCGGGGTGGGGCGCCCACGGGTTCCCGGCCCCGGGCGTGCGCTCGGCCGTGCGTGCCTCGGCCTCGGCAAAGACCGGGTTGTGCGGCCCGACGTCGGAAGCACCGTGCAGGTAGCGGCTGACCGTTTCCACCCCCGCGGCCACGAACACGTCGCCCTCGCCGGCCTTGATGGCGTGGGCGGCCATTCGGATGGCCTGCAGCGACGAGGAGCAGTACCGGTTGACCGTCACGCCCGGCACGTCGTCCAGCCCGGCCATGACCGCTACCACCCGGGCGATGTTGTAGCCCGACTCGCCGGCTGGCTGGGCGCACCCCACGATGAGGTCCTCGATCATGTGCGGCTCGAGCTGGGGCACCTTGTCGAGCACAGCCTTCACGACATGCGTCGTCAGGTCGTCCGGGCGGCACTCGACCAGCGAGCCCTTCATGGCCCGGCCAATGGGGGTGCGACCGGTTGCGACAATCACGGCTTCGGGCATCTCCACACCTTTCTCGGCTCGTGCGAGCGTCAGGTTACCAGTGGGTAAATATCGGCCGACCACGTCGCCGCCGCGCCAGGAGAGCCGCAGGCGGCCTCGGGTACGCTCGCCCCGATGGCTCGATTCCGCGTGACCCGGGCCGGGGGCGGCGGGCTGGCGGGGTCCGAGGGCGGCGGGGAGGATGGGACCGAGGGCGGCCGGGGGGCGGGGGCGGGCGCCCCCGCGATCCAGGTCTCGGATCTGGTCCGTCGCTACGGCCAGCTCGAGGCCGTCCGAGGTGTCACCTTCGCCGTGGGGCCGGGCGAGACGTTCGGGTTCCTCGGGCCGAACGGAGCCGGCAAGTCCACCACGATCTCGATGCTGTGCACGCTCCTGCGCCCGACGTCCGGATCCGCTCGCGTGGCCGGCTTCGACGTGGTCACCGAGCGGGCAGAGGTCCGCAAGCGCATCGGACTGGTCTTCCAGGACACGACGCTGGACGACTACCTGACGGCTCAGGAGAACCTTCGGTTCCACGCCGAGCTGTACGGGGTGCCTCGCGGACTGACCGGGTCGAGGATCGCTGACGTGCTGCGCATGGTGGGGCTCATGGACCGCAGGGACGGCCTGGTGCGGACGTTCTCGGGCGGTATGAAGCGACGTCTCGAGATCGCCCGGGGCCTGCTTCACTCGCCACGCGTCCTGTTCCTTGACGAGCCCACCGTCGGGTTGGACCCCCAGACGCGGGCCCACATCTGGGGCTACATCGAAGAGTTGCGCCAACGCGAGGCGATCACCATGTTCCTGACCACCCACTACATGGACGAGGCGGAGCACTGTGACCGCATCGCCATAATCGACGAGGGGCGCGTGGTGGTGGAGGGGACGCCCGAAGAACTCAAGGCCAGCGTCGGCCAGGACCGCGTCCAGATCGCCACCGGGGACAACGCCGCCGCCATCGCCGCTCTGGCCCGACGGTTCTCGCTCGATGGCACCGTGAGCGAGGGTTCCGTGGCCTTCTACGTTCCCCGAGGAGAGACGTTCGTGCCCCGGCTCTTCGCCGAGTTGGGGGTGCCGATCAACTCGGTCAGCATCACCCGGCCCACGCTCGACGACGTCTTCATGACCTACACCGGACGGACGATCCGCGACGCCGAAGCGTCGGACAGCGAGCGTCTTGCCGCGAACCCCTGGTTGCGGGCGAGGCGGCGATGACGGGCCCACGACCCCCCGGCGGCCTCCCGCCCGCCGGGAGCAGCCCGCTCGACGACCGCGCCGTGTCTGGTGATCCGGCTCGCTTCCGTCCCGAGCCCGTGGCGATCCGGGTGGCCGGGGGCAGGTGGCAAGACGACGCGAGGGCGGTGCTGATGGTGTGGCGGCGAGAGCTGATCCGCTTCAGCAGGAACCGGCTCCGCATCGTCACCGCCCTGGTGCAGCCCGTGCTCTTTCTCTTCGTGCTGGGCACGGGGCTCTCATCGCTCATGGGTCGGGGCGTCGGCGCCGGCGGATCGAGCTTCCGCACCTTCATGTTTCCCGGCGTGGTGGCCATGACGGTGCTGTTCACCGCCATCTTCTCCTCGGTGTCGATCGTCTGGGACCGGGAGTTCGGGTTTCTCCGCGAGATGCTGGTGGCGCCGGTGCGGCGCGGTGCCCTCGTGGTCGGCAAGTGCGCCGGCGGGGCGACCGTGGCCACCGTCCAGGCAG